>NZ_JAXHDD010000002.1:0-219719 GCF_037072025.1 Pseudogracilibacillus sp. SO30301A
GTTGGTATGCATCGTTATTGAATTGTAGATTAGGGATAATCAAAAGTATCCATCCCATAAAAAAGATTATTGTTTTTAAAATTGTTCCTTTTAGCTTTTTCATTTTTTGTTCCTTCATCCTAATCAAAATAAACTGTTCAACAAAATGGTCCGTATGTAACGATAGGGACGGAATCGCGCCCGTTAGTTGAACTATTTCTTTACTCTTTCTAATCACCAGTTACAATAAATCCTTATTTTTATTATAGGAACGTTTTAAGGAAATCAAGCTGGCAAAAAACCAAATTATACTAGCGCTAAGTGTTAATAATATAAGCTTTAACCATTTATCAGAGCCTTCTAATAATAAATACACTGATATGAGAATCACAAAGAAACCAATTACTCTGATAGCTATAACTTTTAATTCCTTTCTATATGCTTTATCTGTTGTCACATCAGTATATTCAATTCCAGAAACTACATATCTTCCTGTGATATAAATAAGGAAAATTAATATGGATATTAATAAGGCGTTAACGACTGATATATCAAAGTAATGATTATATATAATCATTCCAATCAATGAAAGTAGGAGAATCACCGCACTCTCTGAAAAAAAGTACAACATCATTTTCTCCCTATATTCATCATCAGGCAGAAAAAACGACATCCAAGATTTCATTATTATTCAACCTCCCAAAATAAGTCATCCAAAGTTTTGTTAAGTGCCTTTGCAATTGCTACGCATAACTGGAGACTCGGGTTGTAATTTCCCTTTTCAATTAACCCGATCGTCTGTCGTGTCACTCCTGTTCTCGAAGCTAATTGTTCTTGCTTGAGGGAAGCTTTAATACGAGCAATCTTCACATTATTTTTCATAATCTCACCTACGCTCTAAGCAATATATATTTAACATATGCAATATTTATATTACATCATTTATAAAAAAAGTCAAATTAAAAAGAGGCTTTTCAAAAACCTCTTTATTAAGCAATCTGGCCCAATTCATAAAGATTACTGTTTTACTGAATCCACAATATTTTTTGCATCCACCAAGGATCATTTTTGATAAAACCATTTTTCATATCTAAAACATCATTTTTTATTTGAGAAATGACCCCCAAATAGTTGGAGTACTCCTTAATACCATTACTAAGATTTCCATCCACTTTACCAGCACCTACTAATCATGCAAGTCGTATTAAGGATCCCGACTTCATATAGCACATTTGAATATAATCATCTTCGCTTATGATTTCATTTTTTAAATCAATTTGTTGTCCATTTAATGACTGCAGCATAAGCTCTTTAATTTTTTGTTTAATCCACAGTGTTTCATTGATGCCTGCTATGCCATCCGTTTCTTGCAGGCAAATGATTAACATTCCGACAACAATATTTAAATTAAATGCATCATCAACATTGCTCCATGGAACATCTTTTGCATCTAGGTCTTGAATATCGTCTAGTATATCGGATGCAAGTATAATTAATTCGACAATAGTCATCGCTTTCATTTTATATTAGCATAAATTTTAGTATAATCTCATTTTTTTACAATTTTATTATACTTATGTAAAAGCATCTTTTAAGAAATTAGTTATTTTATAACTGTGCCACCAGAAGTGGTTGAATTTCTTTAGACAATTTAGTAATATTATCCTGTTAACTTTACAGGGTTTAAAGGTATTGATGCCAACCCAATTGTTGTTGCAAGTTTTTCAGTTGAAAATGTAAAAAATTAATAGAGTACTATGCTTTTTAGGGAAATCCCTAAAAACAATTTAGTGTTTTTTTACGGTAAATACTTATAAAAATAATGTTATGATTTAATTATGGTCGATCGACAATTTTTTTTATATAAGGAGGGAATAGATCCGCAAAGTAGCATTTGAAGTTTTATTAAATGGTAACTTGTTTAGTAATAATTTCATAGTTTGAATTTACAGTTTTATAATAAAAAGATGAAAGGAAGAGTTTTTAATGAAAAATAAGTTGTTTTCGATTTGTTTAGTTGTAATATTTTCTGTAATGGTTGCGACACCAGTCCTAGCAGCCTCTAACTCATATTCATTTACAATGGCACACAGAGTGGTTGACGGTGGTAAAAATGGACAGTTCATGAGATTGAGTAAAGGTAGCGCTAGTATCTCAGGTTCTCACTATCAAAGTTTAGCTCAATCTGGAGCAACGGGTCCAAATTCAGTTCGCTATACATTGTATAATAAAACTTCAGGGAATAGTTTTGGTACAGTTACATCAACACCAACTACTGATGGAAAAAGGAAGAGTTTTTCGGGTTCATATAGTGGTTTGGGTGGAGGAACTAAATATTATTTATTGATCTGGAAAACATATGAGGATGGAAGGACAATAAAAGGAAGTGGAACAGTATCAAATTAGGAGATTATAGATAATGGTTATTTTCTTTTCAGGGATTTTCTTATATATTTTTCTAGTTATATATGCGATATTTATCATTTACTTTAGATACTTTAAACAAAGGAATGTAGCATATCTTTTATTTTTCACTATTTTTTATATTTATATTTACTATTTAATAGATTTAACACAGTTTCCAATATATATTGACGATGAACAAAGAGAAATGTTTGGAGGTCAAAATGTTTGGAAGGAAATGAACTTAATTCCGTTTAAATACGGTATATCAATTGCCAATTTTTATAATATTATCATGACAATTCCTCTAGGGTTTGGAATTCCTTTTTTAATGAAGACTGATGTAAAGAAAATTTTTCTAATTGGGTTAGTTACAACAATTACTATTGAGTCATTTCAATTATTAACCGCATTATATGCTGGATACACTTTTAGGGTTGTTGATATTAATGATATTATTTTAAATACCTTTGGCGCTTTAATTGGTTACCTATTATTTTTTAAGCTTTTTAAATTTATTTATAACTATCTTATCAATAAATTCAAGGTTGATGATGATAAAGGAGTGGTGCTAAAGCATATATCTTCCTATGTAAACCAATAACCCAACTTTCGGATAAAGGATGAGAAATCTCGCAATCTCGTTATGACGGGATTTCTCTTTTTTATTTGGCCACTACAATCTTTTCCTCACAATTCTATATTCCCTTTTTAACGGATCTCTCACTCACACCAAATTTTTCGTAAATTTTGTTTTAAGATATTTTGGTATCCTAGAAACCTTGATGTGATAGACTAGATCATCATGAGAAAATAGACTCGTCAAAATTTAACAAACTGGATTGTAATTGAAACGAGCAATTAAAAGTTAACCACAAAGAAGGTATAGCAGTTATATACAATGCTAACGAAAAATAGAGTCAGCATTTAAGTCATTAAAATCAGATTTGGTTATAAGATGATAAGACTCGTTTGTAGTAAATCTTTATCTTGAATATCATCAAGTGTATCCGATGCAAGAATAACTAATTCAACAATAATCATCGCCTTTATTTTATAACATATTTATTTTCTCTAAATATATCAAAATGAACTTCAGTTAGTTTAGCAAAAATAATGGACTGATTAAACTTAAATTCTATATACCGTTTCGTATCAGCCAGTAAACTTTTTTCCAAAAACCCTTTATCGATTAATTTTTTTGCCATATTAATTAGTTTCTCTCTAGGCATTTAGAAACCTAACATAAACCATAAGGTAATCTCATTTTTTTACAATTTTATTATATTTATGTATTGCTTTTTGAGAATGGAAAGGTTTATAACTGAGATATCATCTATGGGAATTGATCTTCATAAGTTACTTATAATTTTAGGATGACAGTTTCTAACGGTTTATACTAGGAAACTTGATGCTCAATACCCACCAATTATATAGACTATTTTACCTGTAGTTATTTAGTAATTTCCCTAAATTATAGCTATATAATTTAGGGGGTTTTTTACGGAAAATACGGTTGAAAATAAGGGTATGATTTATATATTAAGTCAAAACAGATAGTAATATGTAAAGAAATAAAAAGGATGGTGATAGTGTTGATAGATAATCTATACCAACCGATTGGCGGATTGATGACTCATCCTGATAAACTCTCTCAAGCTCCGGGAGATCCGGAATATAACATCTATAGTGCCCGGTTAGGAGATTTAAATAATGTTAACTTGTTTAAGGGAAGGAATTTTGACTTCCCAATGCATATGGACGGAGCAGGTGGTGATATAGATGCCGATGCGGCTCAATTAAAAGCCAAGGCAGAAACACTAGAAAGATATTGTTCTTGTGTTTATCAGAATGATCAATTCATATACGCTACTGCTAATGACGTATACTAATAAAACATCCATTATTTTCAATTTATTGCAGGAATAATGCGGATTATATAGAACTATATATATAGATTAGCCTTTTTCTGAGAAGTGCTTTCTGGTTTACTTACATTGTTCAAACGTTATGATTGATGCTATTCAATTAATGTAATGATGCAATGAAGATAACACTCACAAGGAGGAATTTGTTTGTTTGGACAAGATGAACCAATACTAGACGAATATTGCGTTGAAATAAATGGATTGAGTAAATCATATGGTAATCAACTCGTATTAAATAATGTGAATATGAAATTGGGAAGCGGTGGTATTTATGGAATACTGGGAAGAAATGGAGTAGGAAAAACAACTTTACTTGAATGTATGATTGACTTGAGACCGTATAAAAAAGGTGAGGTTAACATCCTAGGCGAAAGTAATATTCAAAAGGTAAAGAATAAAATTGGCATTCAACCACAGGAAGCAAATTTATTTCCGAGACAAACGGTAATGGAGATACTCCAGCTGTTTGGTAGTTTCTATCAAGACTCTATAAATATTGTTGAATTAATGGATATGTTAGAAATGGACAAAATCAAAAACAAAAAGGTAAAGGATCTATCTGTCGGCCAAAGACAGCGATTACTCGTATCTGTTGCGCTTGTTGGTAACCCTGATTTCATTATTTTGGATGAGCCTACTAGTGGTCTTGATCCACAAATTCGCCATTTAATTTGGGATTGTTTACAAAGAATGAAAGAAAAGGGTAAGACGATTTTATTGTCTACACACTATATGGAAGAAGCAGAAAAAATCTGTGATATGCTATACATTTTACATGATACAAGTATTGTTGCAGAGGGTTCTCCAAAAAGTATCATTCAACAACATAGGAAAACATATTCAGACCGGCTGGAGGATGTTTTCATTCATATTACCGGAAAAAATATTAGAGGGGAGATAGACTAAATGCAACATCAAAAAAGTTCATTCTCTCTAATGATTAAGACCGGCTTAACCGAAATTCAAAGAGATGCAAGAACGTTCTTTTTTACGTTATTATTCCCTTTCTTTTTTTTGGGAATGTTCGCCGCAATGAATTTTGCTATTCCCCCAACGGAGGATATGGGGCTTTCATTTTTAGAGTACCTTTTTCCGGGAATCCTTGTTTTTGCCTTAGTTTCCATTGGAATATCAGGAACCACCGTACCAATCGTAGAAATGAGGTCAAAAGGAATATTAAAAACACTTAAAATGACACCCCTTAAGCCAGAAAGCTTTATTTTATCGCAAATTGTTGTTCGATTTATATTATCTTTCTTCCAAATAAGTATTTTTACCATACTTGGATTTATTTTAGGCTATATTGAATTGGGAAATATTATTCCTTTTATACTCATATCCTTGCTTGGAATGATGATGATATTGATTTTCGGATTCTTTTTCGCCAATTTCTTTAACAATATAGAAGTAGCGTCGGGGTTGTTGAATGCACTTGTAGTTCCGTTGCTGATGGTCAGTGGTACATTGCTTCCAATATATATTTATATTTTGCCTGATGTTGTACAGAAATTCATATACATTGTTCCATTTACCTATTTAACTGATCTATACCACAGCAGTCTCTTTGGTAAGGAAGGAGAATTTTCGAATTTCATAAATATAGGGGTTATCCTATCTATCAGTTTGGTGTTCTTTTATCTTACGAAAAAAACTTTTAAATGGACATAATTAAAAAATGGGGTGAGGTGTAATGAATGGCTTCTGAAACATGTGAAGTATGTGGAAATGATAACTTTCTAAAAGGAAAAATGGGGAATGGATTTACCAATGTGACGTCGATAAACAAGTTAACGGGAAGTTCCCCAATCATTTTTACTTTTTGTAGTGAATGCGGTGAAATATCCTCCATGAAAATAGAACATCCTCAAAAATTTCGTTAGGGTAATGGGCGGTTGCCCACCTACCTTAAGGAATGCGGGTAGTAAAAGGTTGTTAGGTTTGCTACATCAAAAGTGAAAACAATGACTCAAACGATGACAACCCCAAAGGACATGATGAAAATAATCAAAAATGAGATAAAATAGATGGGCATGAATATTCGTTTTACTCCTAACGGTACTCCTGGCATTTGCTCTTCCTTATGTCACTCGGGCTCGCTCAAGCAGTATGAATGAAACTGCAAATGCTACCAACGCAAAACCAGCCGTTAGAAAACTTGGCTTATTGCCAAGCCCTGGCGAAAGCCTTAGTTGCACTTATGCAGTAGGAAAGTTTTATACTTTCTTATCTGCCAAAGAAAAATGGTATCCTCGTTCCAATACTGGCTAAAAACCCACCTGCTCCCGGACCAAGAATAAATCCAGTTGAAATAGCTACTGACATGTAGCCAAATGCTTTCGAAGGGTATGCTATGGTGGTAATATCCGCAATATATGCCGTAACTGCTGGCATGATAAATGCTGCACTGCATACGAGAAATAAACAGCACGGTGACATTCTGTTAGAAACGCTTCTCTACTTCACAATTGTACCCAATATCCGATAGTATTATTTTATCCCAAAAAATAGACCACCTGAATCCATCAGATAATCTGCTAAAGTCCAGTATCTTTTTAATCATCACGTTACTCATTTACTATCCCAACGCCATCGGAAAGTATTGGTAGACGGGTCGCAATGCTCCGCACCCGAAAAGCAACCTTTTCTGAGACCAGAATTCCTATTTTACATGAATATTCCAAGTTACGGCAAGGTTAAGCAACTTTTGTTTGTGTCAAGTTCTCTATTATTATTTCTGATCTGCCCAAAAAGAAAAAAAGACCGACATTTTTGTGTCGATCTAATTTTTCTTAATGACTTCTTTCCCACCCATATAGGCACGTAATACTTCTGGAATAACTACTGAACCATCTTCTTGCTGGTAATTTTCAATAATTGCAGTTACCGTTCTACCAATCGCAAGTCCTGAACCATTTAATGTGTGAACATATTCTAATTTTCCTTCACTATTTCGAAAACGGATCCCAGCACGTCTTGCTTGAAAATCTTCAAAATTTGAACAAGATGATATTTCACGATATGTTTCCTGTGCAGGGATCCATACTTCAATATCATACTTTTTAGCAGCGGTAAATCCTAAATCTCCTGTACACATACTCATGACTCTATAAGTTAAATTGAGTAATTGTAACACCTTTTCCGCTTGATTCGTTAACTCTTCTAAAGTAGCATATGAATCTTCAGGTTTCACAAAGTTAACAAGCTCAACTTTATTAAATTGATGTTGTCTGATCAGTCCTCTAGTGTCTCTTCCTGCAGATCCCGCTTCAGAACGAAAACACGCACTATATGCAACATATTTTTTTGGTAGTTCAATTTCTTTTAAAATCTCATCTCTGTAATAGTTTGTTACTGGCACTTCTGCAGTAGGTATTAAAAAGTAATCCCATTCTTCAATAAGAAATGCATCTTCTTCAAATTTTGGTAATTGTCCAGTTCCTGTCAAGCTTTTGCGATTAATTAAGTATGGGGGAATCATCTCTACGTAGCCATGTTCATCTGCGTGTAAATCCATCATAAAACTAAGTAAAGCTCTTTCTAGACGTGCCCCTAAACCTTTATAAAATACAAACCTGCTCCCAGTAACTTTTGCTGCTCTTTCAAAGTCGACAATATCTAAGTTAGTAGCGATATCCCAGTGTGGTTGAGGTTCAAAAGAAAAGTTTGGTTTTTCACCCCATTTTCTTACTTCCACATTATCATCTTCATCTTCTCCAACTGGGACACTTTCATGTGGAATATTAGGAATTGATAACATGACATGTTCCAGTTTATTATCTACTTTTTCTAATTCATTATCTAAATTCTTTATTTTATTTCCAACTTCTTGCATTTCCTGAATTAATGATGAGGCATCCTTCTTTTCTCTTTTCATAACAGAGATTTGCTTAGATGTTTCGTTTCTTTTTGCTTTTAATTCTTCTACTTCCGTAATAATACCACGTCTGCGCTGATCTAATTGAACAAAATTATCCAATTCTGATAAATCTTCTCCGCGATGTGTTAACTTTTCTTTCACTTCTTCAAAATTATTTCTTAATAATTTACGGTCTAACATACTAATACTCCTTCCTAAGAGATTTTACAATAGTAAGATATATAAACTATATAACAAAAAACTCCCATCCCTAATAACCATAGGGACGAGAGTTATTTCCCGCGTTGCCACCCACATTGAAGATATGTAATTCTATCTTCCAGCTTTACTGTTGTAACGGCACAAATTCCCGGATTTATTTATCATAAACCTGTTTAAGGATGGATTCACAATTATTTTTGATCGATTTTCACCAACCATCGACTCTCTTTAGCAAAAATAAATTGTTACTATTTCCTATCACTACATTTTTTCAATATTATTTATTAGAATTACAAAGCTTAATTGCTTCGATCAGCCATGCGGTCAAATCCTTCTAAAGAACTCATTTCAATCCCTTTCATAGCTGTACCTAGATCTTTTGATAATTCAGCAATTAATTTATAATCTTGATAATTTTCTGTTGCTTGAACGATTGCTTTTGCAAATTTTTCAGGGTTGTCTGATTTAAAGATACCTGAACCTACAAATACTCCATCAGCGCCTAATTCCATCATTAACGCTGCATCTGCCGGTGTTGCAACACCTCCAGCTGCATAATTAATAACTGGTAAACGACCTTTTTCGCGAATCTCCATTAAAACATGAAAAGGCGCTTGATTATCACGTGCAAATACCATAACCTCATCTTCACTCATAGATGTTAATTGTTTAATTTCAGCTTGAACTTGTCGTAAATGACGCACTGCTTCGACAATATTTCCAGTACCAGGCTCACCTTTTGTACGTAGCATTCCGGCTCCTTCACCAATTCGACGGGCTGCTTCACCAATATTACGGCATCCACAAACGAATGGAACTGTAAAATCTGATTTGTTAATATGAAAAACATCATCAGCCGGAGTTAATACTTCACTTTCGTCAATACAATCGACACCCATAGCTTCTAGTACACGGGCTTCAACAATATGACCGATTCTTCCTTTTGCCATTACAGGAATAGAGACAGCATTCATTACCTCTTCTGTTATTGTTGGGTCTGCCATTCGAGCTACTCCACCTTCTTTACGAATATCGGAAGGTACTCGTTCTAGTGCCATAACTGCTACAGCACCAGATTGTTCAGCTATATGTGCTTGTTCAGCATTCACGACGTCCATAATTACGCCGCCTCTTTTAAAATCAATCATAATTAATATCCCCCATATCGTTTAAAACAATCCCATAAAATTATCATATAAGTTAACAAAAAACTGTCCGATTGCTCCTAACATGAGTGAAAACCAATTTTTCTTATCTACATCACTAGTAGTTACGAGATCTACGGAAATTTTATTCTCACCATCTAAAATATATCCAAATTCTGCTCCATCGTCAAATACAAGCTCAGCAGTTCCAACTTTATCGCCTTTTTTAATTGGAGCAACAAGTTCACCATTTTCATTAAATACACTTTCATCAAGCTTATATTCAATATGATAATTTTCCTCTTTACCTTTTTCAATTGGAATAGAAATATCTTCTTTTAATGCAATATCTACTGTTTCTTCTTTTCCTTTTGTTACTGGGACAGAAGGTTCATCTTGTACTTGATAACCTGCTTTAAATAATTCTGTAACATCAAATTGATTAAATCCGTAATCTAATAACTTTGCAGTTTCTTTAAACCGTTCATCCTCGCTAGCAGTTTTCATGACAACAGTTATAAGACGACGGTCTTTTTGTACTGCTGTTGATGTAAATGTATATCCTGCCAAATCAGTATGACCTGTTTTTAGACCATCTACACCTTCATAATAATATTGTTTTAAATACGTTGCATCATGTGGCAACATCCAATTCCAGTTTTTAATTGTCTGGTCATCAAAATTTGTTTCTGGGATACTAGATATATCCAGTACTTCTGGATAATCATTTACTAAATAGTAAGCAAGAAGTGCTGCAGAACGAGCAGATAATAGATTCGTATCATCCGCCTTTGTCCCCTCTGGATGATTACCATCTAACGACTCGTTGTCAAGACCAGTTGAATTAACGAATTTAGAATCAGGTAATTTCATTTCTTCAGCTTTTTGATTCATTAATTTTACAAATTCACCCTCAGAACCTGCAATTAATTCCGCAAGTGCAATTGTAGTTGCGTTGTCTGAATTTATCGCCATCGCTTCATATAATTCTTTTACAGTATAATCTACATTTTGTCTTAAACCAACACCAGAGAAGCTATCATTTGCTGAAATACTATATGCATAATCACTGATTTGTGTCGTTGTGTTCCAGTCAATTTCCCCTTGATTAATTTTCTCCAAAACAATGTATTCGGTCATCATTTTGGTCATACTTGCTGGAGGTAATGCCTCGTTTTCATTTTTAGCATATAAAATTTTCCCTGTATTAACATCAACAATTATTGCGGATTCTGCTTTGGTTTCAACAGCTTTTGCTTCTACTTTAGTAATATCTGGATGTATGATTAGCAGAAGGGCAACCAAAGAAACAATTAATAAATACCAGCCCTTTTTCCTTACTATGTTATTCAATTTACTTTTACCTCCGTATATTTTTAACCACTAGTTATTTTATCACGAAATGAGAGATTAGCAAATGCCTAATTTGTTACAATTTATTTCAATATAGTCATAAGATTGATTAATTTAAAGAATAATTTGGTGCTTCTTTTGTAATTTGAATTTCATGTGGATGACTTTCTTTTAATCCTGCATTTGTGATCCGAATAAATTGTGAGTCAACTCTTAAGTTCTCTAAATCTTTTGTTCCACAATAGCCCATACCGGCACGGAGACCACCAATTAATTGATCCATTGTTTGAGCTAGAGAACCTTTATAAGCAACTCTTCCTTCAATACCTTCTGGAACTAATTTTTTAACATCATTTTCGTCTTGGAAATAGCGATCTTTTGAACCTGCTTTCATCGCACCAATGGAACCCATACCTCGATAAACTTTATATTGTCTACCTTGGAATATTTCCATTTCTCCAGGACTTTCTGTTACACCGGCAAACAGACTTCCTAGCATTACTGCATGTGCACCTGCAGCTAATGCTTTTACAACGTCACCAGAAAATTTAATTCCACCATCGGCAATGATCGGTACACAATGTTTGCTTGCTTCTTGTGCACAATCATAGATTGCAGTTATTTGTGGTACTCCAATCCCAGCAATAACACGGGTTGTACAAATAGAACCAGGGCCAATTCCAACTTTTACTATATTTGCTCCCGCTTCAATTAAATCTCTAGTCGCTTCTGCTGTTGCAACATTACCAGCAATAATATTTAAATCAGGATATTTCTGTCTAATATCTCTAACCGCTTCAAGTACTCCTTTTGAATGGCCATGTGCTGTATCAACTACAATTACATCAACATGAGCTGCAACTAATTTTTCAATTCTTGCCATTGTATCATTCGTTACACCTACCGCTGCCCCAACAAGTAAGCGACCTTGGTCATCTTTTGCTGAATTAGGATATTCAATTACTTTCTCAATATCTTTAATCGTAATTAATCCTTTTAATACATTATTTTCATCGACAAGCGGTAATTTCTCTATCTTATATTTCTGTAAAACTTTTTGCGCCTCTTCCAGTGTCGTACCTACTTCACTCGTTATTAAGTTTTCACTTGTCATTACTTCAGAAATGACAATCGAATAATCATCTACAAAACGGAGATCCCGATTCGTCAAAATACCAACTAATTTTTGTTCCTCTACGTTATTTACAATTGGGACACCTGAGATACGAAATTTAGCCATTAGATGTTCTGCATCATATACTTGATGTTCTGGAGTTAAGAAAAATGGGTTTGTAATTACTCCACTTTCTGAACGTTTTACTCGATCTACTTGTTCAGCTTGTTCATCAATCGACATATTTTTATGGATAACCCCAAATCCACCTTGTCTAGCCATTGCAATTGCCATATCCGCTTCTGTTACTGTATCCATACCAGCACTAATAAATGGTGCCTTCAACTGTAAACTAGGTGATAGTGAAGTTTTTATATCAACCTCTCTCGGTAATACTTCTGATTTAGCAGGTACTAGTAATACATCATCAAAAGTTAATCCTTCTTTTGCAAATTTACCCAATTACATTTCCTCCTTCTTTTCATTGTGTAAATAGAAAACTTGATTCTAAAGTTTTCTATTTAACTTTTATATAATTTTTTCTTATAAAATTAATCAACGTTAATTAAAATAATAACCTATATTTTATAAAAGAAAAAGAACTTGCCCCTAAGGCGAGCTCTTAAATCTATTCACGAAAAAGACTTAATTCACTTTCCAACTTTTCTACAACAATTGGATCAAGTTTATTATTTTTGAATTCTTCTAACACACTCATTATTTCCTTGGTATTATTTGAATATATCGAAAGAAATAAATCAGATACATTAATTATTCGAGCATAGTGATAGTTCACGTTATATACACAAGTTCTAGCACGTTTAAGATTTGGTTTATTTTATACATATAAGTTATTCAACTATTAGAAAACTTGGCTTATCGCCAAGCCTTGGCGAAAGCCTTAGTTTCACTTATGCAGTAGGAAAGTTTTATACTTTCTTATCTGCGTACAAAGAAGGCGGTCATTCATCTCCCCATTGAAATGAGGAGGACTCTGACTGCACAATCCTAAAACCATACCTGGAACTAAATGAGCCACATCTACTTCCGATTCTAATAACTCCTTTACGATCTATTCTTCTTTCAACTCAGACGAATCAGATTCTGTTTCAGTTTCTATTTTATTTTCTGCCTCATTTTCTTCCGTTTCTTCTTCCATTGTTTCTTCTTCTACTATCTTAGCAACTGTAGCTACTTCTTCTTCTCCCTGTAAACGAATAAGTCTTACACCTTGTGTGTTTCTACCTGTAATGGAAATATCTTTAACAGGAATTCGGATTAACACACCATGGATCGTAATTAACATTAAATCTTCATCACCAGTGGCAATTTTAACTGCAACAACATGTCCTGTTTCTTCTGTTAATCTACATAGATAGTAGCCTTTTCCACCACGATTTGTTTTTCTGTATTGATTTTCAAGCGTTCGTTTTCCAATTCCTTTATTCGTTACATGTAAAATATAAGAGTCTTTTTCAATGATTTCCATTGATACTACTTCATCATTTTCTCTTAAATCAATTCCTTTTACACCAGAGGCAGTTCTTCCCATGGAACGTACAACCTTTTCATCAAAACGTATGATGTATCCTTGTTTTGTGGCAATTCCAATATCTTTTGTTCCGTTAGTTAAACGAACGGAGATCAGTTCGTCTTCATCACGTAAATTAATTGCAATTAACCCACCACGTCTAATGTTTTGAAAATGTGGCAAGGATACCCGTTTGGAAAGACCTTTTTTAGTTGTAAAAAATAAGAAGTCATTTTCATCATATTCTCTAACTGTTATTACCGTATTAATCCATTCTCCTTTTTCAATTTGTAAAAGGTTAATTATCGGTAATCCTTTTGCCGTCCGACCAAATTCCGGAATCTCGTAACCTTTTAAACGGTATACTTTTCCTTTATTTGTAAAAAATAACACGGTATCATGTGTAGAAGTAGAAATTAATTGTTCAATAAAGTCACCTTCATGTGTTTCCATCCCTTGAATCCCTCTACCGCCTCGATGTTGCGTACGATAAGTAGTTGACGGTAAACGTTTAATATACCCTTTATGGGTTAATGTAATAATAATATTTTCTTCAGGGATTAGATCTTCATCTTCAAAAAAGTCTACACCGCCCATTGCTATTTCTGTTCGGCGTTCATCATTAAACTTTTCCTTAATTTCTGTTAACTCTTCACGAATAATCGCTAAAACCTTTTCTTCATCCGCTAGTATTGCTTTTAATTCTTCAATTAAAGCTAATATTTCTTTATATTCTTCTTCAATCTTTTCACGTTCAAGTCCTGTTAAACGTTGTAAACGCATATCCAAAATAGCTTGTGCTTGTTTTTCCGATAATTTAAACCGTTCCATTAGACCTGTACGGGCAATGTCGGCTGTTTTGGAATTACGAATAAGTGTAATTACTTCGTCTAGATGATCTAAAGCAATTCGTAATCCTTCCAAAATGTGAGCACGTGCCTCTGCTTTGTTTAATTCAAATTGTGTTCTTCTTCTTATAATGTCAATTTGATGATTTAAATAATGTTCTAAGCACTCTTTTAATGTTAGTACTTTCGGTTTTCCATCTACTAAAGCTAATGTATTAATACCAAAAGTTGTCTGTAATGCCGTATATTTATATAAATTATTTAACACCACATTCGCATTGACATCACGACGTATTCGCATGACAATTCTCATACCATTTCGGTCTGATTCATCATTTAATTCCGTAATACCATCTATTCGTTTCTCTCGCACCAATTCAGCAATTTTTTCAATTAATTTAGCCTTATTCACTTGATACGGTATTTCTGTAACAAGAATAGTAGAAGTACCGTTAGGATTTTCTTCAACTTCTACTTTTGCACGAAGCGTGATTGAACCTCTACCTGTTTCATAAGCTTTCCTAATTCCACTTCTACCTAAAATGATCCCTGCAGTTGGAAAATCAGGTCCATGAATATAGTTTTCCATTAATTCGTCTACTGTAATATCAGGATCTTCACTTAGTGCAAGTACTGCGTCAATCGTTTCTCCTAGATTATGAGGTGGAATATTTGTTGCCATTCCAACTGCAATACCAGAAGATCCATTTACAAGTAAATTAGGAAAACGAGCAGGTAAATATATCGGTTCCTTTTCCGTACTATCATAGTTGTCCATATAGTCAATCGTATCTTTATTAATATCACGTAACATTTCCATCGCTAATTTAGACATTCTTGCTTCTGTATATCGCATTGCAGCCGCGGAGTCTCCATCTACGGAGCCGAAGTTTCCATGACCATCAATTAGTAAATAGCGATGACTAAAATCTTGCGCCATCCGAACCATTGCATCATAAATAGATGAGTCACCATGTGGATGATATTTCCCCATCACATCCCCTACGATACGTGCTGATTTTTTATATGGCTTATCTGAGTGCATACCGGATTCATTCATCGCATATAAAATACGGCGATGTACAGGTTTTAAACCATCTCTAACATCTGGTAAAGCACGTGAAACGATAACACTCATCGCATAGTCGAGAAAGGATGTGCGCATTTCTTGACTTAAATTTACTTGTTCAACATTTAACCGTTCTTCCATTTCACATAAACCTCCTGATGGATGAATTGAATCATGGAGAAAAAGATGTTTTTTATATATCTAAGTTTTTAACATATTCAGCATTTTCTTCAATAAATTCTCTTCGTGGTTCTACTTTATCACCCATTAAAATATTAAATACTTCATCTGCATCTATTGCATCTTTCAATTTCACTTGTAATAATGTTCTCGAATCAGGATTCATCGTTGTTTCCCACAATTGATCAGCATTCATTTCTCCAAGCCCTTTATAGCGCTGAATATTTGGCTTTGGTGACTCTGGCAGTTCAGCTAAAAGGGCGTCTAACTGATCATCACTATATACATAATGCAACGATTTCCCTTGCTTTATTTGATATAACGGTGGCTGTGCGATATAAACATATCCATGTTCAATAAGTGGTTTCATAAAACGATAGAAGAATGTTAATAATAATGTTCGAATATGTGCACCATCAACATCCGCATCTGTCATGATGACAATTTTGTGATACCGTGCTTTTGTAATATCAAAATCTTCACCAATTCCGGTGCCAAGCGCTGTAATCATCATTCGTACTTCATTATTCGATAAAATTCGATCTAAACGTGCTTTTTCAACGTTTAAAATTTTCCCTCGCAACGGTAAAATAGCTTGAAAATGCCTATCTCGGCCTGATTTTGCAGATCCACCAGCGGAGTCTCCCTCTACGATAAAAAGTTCACTAATTTCAGGGTCTTTAGAGGAACAATCTGATAATTTCCCGGGTAAATTAGATATTTCAAGGGCACTTTTTCGCCGCGTTAATTCTCGAGCTTTCCTAGCAGCAACTCTCGCACGGGAAGCCATCATGCCTTTTTCAACAATGACTCTGGCTACAGAAGGATTCTCAAACAAGAATTTTGAAAAAGCTTCACTAAAAACAGAATCAGTTACGGATCGTGCATCACTGTTACCTAGTTTTGTTTTTGTTTGTCCTTCAAACTGTGGATCCGTATGTTTTATCGATACAATGGCGGTCATTCCTTCGCGCACATCTTCCCCAGTTAAGTTATCATCATCTTCTTTAAATAAATTACTCTTACGTGCATAATCATTAATAACACGAGTAAGTGCTGTTCGGAACCCCGCTTCATGTGTTCCGCCTTCATATGTGTGAATATTATTAGCAAAAGAGAATAGATTACTTGCATAACCATCATTATATTGAATAGCAACTTCTACAGAAATATCGTTGTCTTCCCCCTCAGCATATATCGGGTCATGAAGAACATCTTTTGTGCGGTTCATAAATTCAACATATGATTTTATACCGCCCTCATAATAAAATTCTTCTCTTTCTTTATCATCTCTTTTATCTTCTAAAGTTATCGTTAATTTTCGGTTTAAAAAAGCTAATTCTCTTAAACGATTTTTTAACGTATCATAATCATATACAGTTGTCTCTGTGAATATTTCGGGATCAGGTTTAAAATTGATAATCGTCCCTGTTTTATCTGTATCTCCAATTACTTTAATTTCACCTTTTGGTTCACCTTTTGCGAATTCTAAGTAATGGACTGTTCCATTTCGGTGAACATACACTTTTAGATGGGTTGATAGGGCATTAACAACAGAAGCACCTACACCATGGAGACCTCCAGAAACTTTATAACCGCCACCACCAAATTTACCGCCAGCATGAAGTACAGTTAAAATAAGTTCTACTGCAGGCTTCCCAGATTCTTCATGGATATCTATTGGAATTCCCCTACCGTTATCTTTAACTGTAATGCTATTATCTTCTTCTATAATGACATCAATTTTATCACAATATCCTGCTAATGCTTCGTCAATACTATTATCTGTTATTTCCCAGACTAAATGATGCAGTCCTTTTTCACTTGTTGCTCCAATATACATACTTGGTCTTTTCCGAACTGCTTCGAGTCCTTCTAATACTTGTATTTGTTCAGCATCATAAGTTTGATTACTTAATACTTTATCTTCCATAAAAAAATTCACCTTCATTTCATTAATTAAGGTACCTTAATTACTTTATCTCTTCTCTACTTGATTCATAGTTGCATATAATTCTTCTCTATTTTTTAAAGTGGATGTAGAAAATGAACTGTAGTAAATTGATTCATCTGTTATGATAATGGATTTTGCATCTATGTCTGATCCAATGACTCTTTTGTTTCTTTTTTGATCTGCTATCAATTGCCTCAATTTTGGTGAAGAATACGTAAGTTGGTAATTTAATATGGAGATGATTTTATCTGATTCAATTACTTCATCATTCCCGATATAAATAAACAATAATTTTCCATTCCTTTTCATTTTCTAAAAAGTTCTTTCTGCTCTGTCTATAAACATGAACAAAAATATTTCTATCATAATTATAGATACTAAAGAATTCATCATCTAGCAGTGAACTATTACACGCTTTAAAAAGTAATTACGCCATTTTGCACAGAATAAATAGACGCTTCTTCTAGCGTATTATGGTTAATTCCGTCTACAGTTGTCGTAGAAACGAACGTTTGGACTTTTCCTTGAATTGTACTTAACAAATGGGATTGCCTAAAATCATCCAATTCGCTTAACACATCATCTAAAAGTAGAATAGGAAATTCATTTGTTTGATCATAGATAAGATCAATTTCGGCTAATTTTAATGATAATGCAGTTGTACGTTGCTGTCCTTGAGAACCGTATAGTTTTACGTCTTTATCATTTATATAGAAAATTAAATCATCACGATGTGGACCGATTAAAGTTAGACCACGATTAATTTCATTTCTTTCAATTTGTAAAAACGCCTCTAAATACTTATTCTCCAGTTTCTCCTCATCGTCATCTTCTAATACTTCAACGCTTGATGTATAGATAATTTTAAGATATTCCTGTTCACGACTTATTTTAAAATGAATAGGAATTGCCCATTTCCGTAGTAGCTGTAAAAAAACAAAGCGCTTTTTTAAAATAATAGCAGCATGTTTAACTAACTGCTGTGTTAAAACAAATAATAATGTTGTGTCCGGCTCTGTTTGATGTTGTAATTGTTTCAACAAATGATTTCGTTGTTTTAAAACTTTTTGATATTGTCCTAAATGGTAAAGATATAATGGTTCGATTTGGCCTAATTCCATATCAATAAATCTCCTACGCATTTGTGGGGAGCCTTTGACTAGTGATAGGTCTTCTGGGGCAAACATAACGACATTAAGAGCACCAATATATTCACTTAATCGCTTCTGTTCGATACGATTTAATTTAGCCTTTTTTCCATTTTTATGGAAAATCAATTCCATTGGAATGTTTTTATTATCACTTTTTATAATTGTACCTGAAATTTTTGCAAATTCTTTATTCCAATAAATTAATTCACGATCATTGGATGTACGATATGATTTTGTAAAAGCTAGTAAGTAAATAGCTTCCAAAAGGTTCGTTTTCCCTTGAGCATTTTCTCCAATAATTACATTCACTCTGTTTTCAAAAGGGATATCAAGTTGGTCATAATTACGATAATTTTTTAGTTGTAAATGGTTTAAATACATGCAAATTCCTCATTTGTTTGCATTAGTTTCCTGACTTTTCACAATGAGTGTTTCATTGTTTTTTAGTTTTACTACATCATTGTGATATAGCTTTCGGCCTCTTCTAAATTCCAGCGTTCCATTGACATAAACACCTTCCTCTGTGATATATGCTTTTATAAAGCCACCAGAATCAAATAAATTAGTTAATTTCAATAATTGATTTAAAGTAATAAAATTATCTTCTATTTGGATTTCTTCCATTTTGAACAATTCCTTTGCTTTTTTTAGTTTCATCTTTTTAGTCATACTTTAAATCTTTCTATATTCCATTTTACTAAAGTTTTTAACCAAATGGAAGCTTTACCCCTCTTCCGGTATAAAAACGCTCTAATATACTTAAAATGAATTTTTAACCCTATAAAAAGACAAATAAAGCCCTTTTCCAAAAAAGAGCTTTATCATAAATTGATTTATAAAAATGGGAAAAAATTCCTTTTCTACACAAAATCTTTAAACTGTAGAGTAGTTGTCGGTTGTTTTACACGGCAACTATTTAAAATTTGTAATGGAAAATACCGCAACTAAAATACACTGCGTTTTACCACAAGCATAAGAGCGACATCTGGAATTGTACAAGGTTCGTCCCATCAAATACACCTGTTTAAGCTGCGCTATCGCTTGCTTTCACATTGCTTTTTTTACCGTTGGGCAGCTGATGAGCCTCCGACGTAAAGGACGTACTAGTGTCGATGACGTTACAGAACGTGACGATTGTCATCGACTCGTTGCTTCGTTCCTGTGTAGCACGGAGACCTTTCCTCCCACAGGAGTCTCCGTGTATTTCCTTCGCTGAGAAAGCGCATAGTAACAGCTCTATGCAATTATATCCTGGATTCCCGGATTGTGTAACGAGAAACTTCGAAACCCCGCGTAAATACTGGAAAGTTCCATCGTTACAAATGTTTAAAGCATAACGATGGATTCATGAACAAATTTACGACGAGACCTTGATATTACAGCATTTTCAAATTAAACTCGTTATAAATTCCGGGAACTTAGGTTATATACTACTGTTATATCTGAAAGGCAGTCGACTCCTGGTCGGCTAAAAGTGGTCACGTCCCGGGACTGTAGCTACGCTTTTGTCCTACCGTAAAGATTTGTGACCAACACCGATATTAGCCCGTCCTGTGCGTCGCGTGAACGGGAAAAGCACGTATCTGGAAGTCTCTGCAAGAAGTGTCTTTTGCTTCTGAAAGAGGCTGAAGCCGTGCTTGCGGAAAGTGATTTCCTAGAGGCGGAAATCAACAGCGTTGTTACTAGGTTTATAATTTTTTTCTACACGCACTTTACTTCAATTATGAAATGATAATATAAATGAATGCTCTATGAAAAAAAATATGTAATGCCTATTAATACGTTCTAACTGGCAAGATTAATTGTAATATATTTTCTTCTTCTGGAGTTTTTATAACGAATGGTCGCATTGGACCTGTAAAATTAATTTGTACTCTTTCACTATCAATTGTCCGAAGTGTATCCAGCATATACCTTGAACTAAAGGATATTTTTATTTCTTCTCCTTTTATAGATATAGCCCCTAATTGTTCTTTAACATTTCCAATTTCGGGAGAGTTACTGGAAATTTCAATACCATTTTGATTAATTGTATCTAAACGAATTACATTATTTTGATCAGGGCTTGATAATAGTGCTGCTCGTTCAATTGTTTGAATCAAATCTTTTGTAAAAACATCAATAACTGTCTTGCTTTCAGTTGGGATTAATCGATCTGTTTCAGGATAATTTCCACTTAGAAGTCTTGATAAAAAATACGTATTTTCTGTATAAAATAATACTTGATTATTAAGTAATTCCATATGAATCGTATCATCATTATTATCAAAAATTTTATTTAATTCTTGAAGACTTTTACCTGGTATTACAATGTTTATAGGATCTAAATGATGACTTTGAATTGGAAATGATCTTAATGCAAGTCGATGACTATCAGTCGCTGTAAAAGTTACTAAATTATTTTCAATAGTTATATTAACTCCTGTTAAAATTGGTCTTGTTTCCATTGGAGATACAGCAAATACAGTTTGTTTAATTAATGTTTTTAAATCTTGACATTTTATATTTAATTGCTTTTCTCCTTCATCAATTTTTATTTGTGGGTATTCACTACTACTTTGACCATATAGCGTAAATACTGCCTTTCCAGAAGTTATAACAGTTTTAAAGTTTTCTTCAACAATAATTGTAACAATTTCTTCAGGTAATTTTTTTATTATTTCTGGGAAATGGGGTACAGGAAGAACGATTGTGCCAGTTTCAATATCGGTAATAATTACTTCATCATCTATTTGTATAGGAATATGCGATTGAATTGTAATATCGGAATTACTTCCTGTTAGTATAATTTTTGATTGAATGACGTCTATTTTCATACCAGTTAAAATAGGAATTACTGTTCTTGAAGAGATTGCAGTTGAAACAGCTTGTATACTGCTAAGCAAATATTTTTTCTTAACTTTAAATTTCATTATTCTCCTCCTCATAGAAGATTGCTGTCATATATATATTTATTAATAAATATTTAGTAATAATAGTAATAGGGCTTGTTAATATGTGTATAAGTTAGTTTAAGCTCATATATAACTATTTTCTCAATGTTATCAACATGTGCATAACATTGGTTTTTTCATGTGGTTTATTCACAACTGTTAACATTACAGATTACTTTTGATTTCTTCCTTATATGTGTTTATTTCAGCTTGAAATTCATTATCTTCTGTTAAAAGTTCTGTTATTTTCTTATGAGCATGTATCACTGTTGTATGATCTCGTCCGCCAAATTCTTCACCTATTTTAGGAAGTGACAGATCTGTTAATTCTCTACATAAATACATGGCAATTTGCCTAGGAAAAGCGATTGTTTTTGTTCTTTTTTTAGATAAAAATTCATCTACAGTGACATTAAATTTTTCAGCGATATAAGACTGTATTCCTTTAATAGTTATTTTTTTCGGTCTGTTACTAGGGATAATATCTTTTAATGCTTCTGTTGCTAGTTTCGTATCAATGTCCTGATTTATTAATGAAGAGTAGGCGATAACGCGAATTAATGCGCCTTCTAGTTCACGAATATTTGTGTCAATTTGATTTGCAATATAAAGCATTACTTCATTTGATATATCATCTAGTCCTTCAGCTTTCGCTTTTTTAGATAAAATAGCGATTCTCGTTTCTAAATCAGGAGGTGAAATATCAGTAATTAACCCCCACTCAAATCTAGAACGTAAACGATCTTCTAGTGTAGGTATTTCTCTTGGTGGACGATCACTTGAAATAATAATTTGTTTGTTTTCTTCATGTAATGTGTTAAAAGTATGGAAAAATTCCTCTTGAGTTTGTTCTTTTCCCGCTAAAAACTGAATATCATCAACTAGTAAAATATCAACATTTCGATATTTATTACGAAAATTTTCTGCTTTGTTATCCATTATTGCGTTAATAAATTCATTCGTAAATTTTTCAGAAGATAAGTAGATTACTTTTCTATCAGGATGATATTCTTTTACATAATGGCCAATTGCATGCATTAAATGCGTCTTTCCAAGTCCGACTCCACCATAAATAAATAAAGGATTATATGATTTAGCGGGTGCTTCAGCTACAGCTAATGATGCTGCATGAGCAAACCGATTTGCGGCTCCAACAACAAACGTATCAAAAGTATATTTTGGATTTAACATATTTTGGCTATCTTCATTAATAGGATTTTTTTCCTGTATTTCTTTAACTTCTGGTTGTTCATTATTTTCATCAATAATTTCAAATCTAACGGATATTTCGGTTCCAGTCATTTCAAATAATAGTGTATCGATTACATCTGTGTATCTTTGATCTAACCAATTTTTTGTGAATTCATTTGGAACATTTATTATAAGGATATTATCAGTTAGGCCCTTCACGGCAGTTTGACTTAACCACGTATCATAGCTTGGTTTACTAATTTTAGATTTCATTTCATTCAATATGTACTGCCATAATTCTTCAATATTTTCCAAGTGATACACCTCTTTATTTCATAAAATAACTAATTGTAAGTATAAAAATCCTTTCGACAATTCTCCCTGCTTATAAGGAAGAAGGAAAGGAAATATAATTTTATATCGTATCAACTATCGTCATAAAAATCTGTTGTGGATAATATATATTATAAAATTAAAACACGTTTAATGGAACTTATTCACAATGTGGTTTTATCTTATGTACAGAAGAAAGAAAATGTTAACATTTTATCCACAACCTGGGGATAAGTAAGTGTTTTAAAAGAGTTATTAACATGTGGAAGCATTATTAACAATATCAAAATTTGCTAGAATATGCAATGTTTTTTATATAGTTATCCATATGTTATTCGTATTGGGTATAAAAATTATCAACATGTGTAGAAATTGTTGTTAAGGTGTCGATAATTGTAGAAAAATATTTTCATGAAAAAATTCTATGTGATTAGATTGTGGAAAACGTGAATCTTTTAGTGCGTGTTCAAAAAGGAGGTTATAAAGGACCAAGAAGTTCGAGTCGGCGCAGTTTCGAGTAGCGAAATGTATGCATTTAGATACATGAGCAAAGATCTGGCACGCAGGAAAAGTGCTTTTCTTTTCCAAGGAAACGCTTCTAGCACGCAGAAAAAGTGCTTTCCTTTTTCAAGGAGCGGAGAAACAAGCCAACAAAGAAATTCGCAGTGTCATTTTTACCGGACTTTTTGAACATCCTCTATTATTAAATTTTAGTATGCGGTTGTATGTTGACTAATGTTTGTTGTTTACGTATAATTATCAAGACAGTTTTTGTCATGGAAACATTGAATGAAGAGTAAGTTATTTTACACAAAAATTGCTTCTCCTATTTTTAATATTCGTAAGTTTCTATATGAATGATCAACTAATATTTAAGGAGGTGCATGAAATGAAAAGAACATTTCAACCGAACAATCGTAAACGTAAAAAAGTACATGGCTTCCGTGCACGAATGAGCACAAAAAACGGTCGTCAAGTTTTGGCTCGTCGCCGTCGTAAAGGAAGAAAGGTATTGTCTGCATAGGCCACTGAAGCAAGTCAGTGGTCTTTTTTCAGTTTTAATAGATTGAAGTAAAATTTAAAGGTGATTGTTTGAAATGAAAAAAGCTTACCGAGTGAAGAAAAATAGTGAGTTTCAGGAAATATTAAAAACCGGTAAATCCTTTGCAAATCGTGAGCTTGTCATATACTATAAAGAAAAACCGTTACAAACTCATTTTAGAATTGGAATATCAGTTGGAAAAAAAATTGGGAACGCAGTAACTAGAAATCGAATAAAGCGATACATTCGTCAATCATTTATTCAATTAGAAGATTTAGTTATTGAAGAAATAGATATAATTATCATTGCAAGAAAACCAGCAGTTGATATGGACTGTAAACAAATAAAAAATAGTCTTATTCATTTATTACGAAAGCAAAATCTTTTATTATATAAATAAGGTAGTTTGTTTACTGTTAGGAGGAAGTTATTTTGCGTAAGAATCTTTACATAATTTTGCTTTTGATCGGTGTAGTAGCTCTGTTATCTGGATGTACAGATATTAATACCCCGATCAATGCTGAAAGTACAGGAATTTGGAATAAGTATTTTGTTTATCCAATGTCTGTGTTTATTATTTATTTTGCAAAATTTTTTAACTCGTATGGATTGGCAATTGTCGTGGTTACAGTTATTATCCGTGTAATTTTACTCCCGCTTAATATTAAGCAGTTAAAAAGTTCAAAAGCAATGCAAGATATTCAACCTGAATTAAAAAAATTACAAGAAAAATATAGTTCAAAAGATGCGAATACACAACAAAAGTTGCAACAAGAGACAATGGCGTTGTTTCAGAAACATGGAGTAAATCCATTAGCTGGATGTTTACCAATCTTTGTACAGATGCCAATATTAATTGCCATTTATCACGCAATAATGCGTACACAAGAAATTCAAGGCCATACCTTTTTATGGTTTGCACTTGATTCACCTGACTATATACTACCGATTATAGCAGGGGCAGCGACGTACTTACAACAAAAATTGATGATGGCAGGTAGTCCTGCAGCCCAGAATCCACAAATGGTTGCAATGCTTTATATTATGCCAATAATGATTGCTGTTTTTGCCTTTTTCTTCCCTGCTGCACTTGCATTATACTGGGTAGTAGGAAATATTTTCATGGTAGCTCAAACATTGTTGATTCGTAGACCAATGATGAAAGAAGCGAGTACTGGAGGAGAGAAAAAGTGAGAGAAGTAACTGCTAGTGGCCAAAGTGTTGAAGAGGCGATTCAATCAGCTTTAGAGCAGTTAAATTTGTCAAAAGAAGAAGTTGAAATTGATGTAATTGATGAAGGTAAAAAAGGATTTTTAGGTTTATTCGGATCTTCTCTTGCCGTCGTAAAAGTAAAAGAAAAGAAGAATTATATTGCTGAAACGGAAGAATTTTTACAAAATGTTTCTAAAAATATGGGTGTCGACGTAGAAATTACGACTACAATTGTGGATAACCATGTAACATTCCAATTATCCGGTGAGAAAATTGCTATCTTAATTGGAAAAAGAGGTAAAACTTTAAATGCTCTACAGTATTTAACTCAGTTAGTAATAAATAAAGATGGTAGAAACTTTCATTCCGTAACTGTTGATGCGGAAGGGTATCGTGAAAGAAGAAAAGAAACACTTATTGAACTTGCACATAAAATGTCGGATAAAGCTAAACGCATTAAACGGAAAGTAGCACTTGAACCAATGCCCGCATATGAAAGAAAAATCATTCATAGTGCATTGCAAGATTCAAATGAAGTAACAACTTATTCTGATGGAGTAGAACCACACCGTCATATCGTAATTAGTCCAAAAGACAATATATAAATTAAAAAAATCGTTGATTAGGTACTCACCTTCTCAACGATTTTTTTAGTGATTGTAATCACTGAATCCTGGCAGTGCGCTGAATAATTTTGTAATTCGCCGAATAATTGAAAATCCCGCTGAAATTCATGGGGTTTGCGCTGAATAATCGTTCAGATCGCTGAATTATAGATCGAAATCGCTGAATCCTAGCAGTGCGCTGAATAATTTTGTAATTCGCTGAATAATTGTATATCCCGCTGAAATACATGCAGATTGCGCTGAATAATCGTTCAGATCGCTGAATTATAGATCGAAATCGCTGAATCCCAGCAGTGCGCTGAATAATTTTGTAATTCGCCGAATAATTGTATATCCCGCTGAATATCATGCGGTTTGCGCTGAATAATCGTTCAGATCGCTGAATTATTGGGCGAACCCGCTGAATCCCTGCTGTGCGCTGAATAATTTTGTAATGAACAAGCATAATACAACTATTAAATTATAGGAAAATGAAGGAAAGTTTATTTTTACTTATTCACATTGTGGATAAGTTTATTTTTTGTTAAAATTATGATATTCTATTTTATTAGTGACATTTTGATTAAGTCATTTTATTTTGTGGATAACTAACGTTGATTATATAAACTACTATTTTTAGTTTGGAGGTGACATAGATGGAAATAGATACGATTGCAGCGATTTCCACACCAGTTGGTGAAGGAGCAATTTCAATTGTTCGTTTAAGTGGACAGGATGCAATAAAAATTGTCAAGCAGTTGTTTAAAGGGAAAGATTTACAATATGTGGATAGTCATACGTTGCATTATGGAAAGATTATTGATCCAGATACAGAAGAAGTTGCTGATGAAGTAATTGTTTCCGTCATGCGAGCCCCAAAAACGTTTACATGTGAAGAAGTAGTCGAAATAAATTGTCATGGTGGACTAATGGCAGTTAACCGAATATTAGAATTAGTATTAGATAGGGGAGCAAGATTAGCTGAACCTGGTGAATTTACAAAACGAGCCTTTTTGAATGGACGAATTGACCTTTCTCAAGCAGAAGCTGTTATGGATGTTATTCAGTCCAAAACAAGCCAAGCAATGAATGTTGCTTTAAATCAACTTGATGGGAAACTGTCACGATTAATAACTGAATTACGTCAAGAACTAATTGAAACAATTGCTCATGTTGAAGTGAATATTGATTACCCAGAATATGACGATGTGGAAGAAATGTCCCACGATTTAATGAAAGAAAAAACAAAATATGTACATGGTGAAATTGAACGTTTATTACAAGTTGCTAAACAAGGCAAAATTCTTCGAGAAGGAATTAAAACTGCAATTATTGGTCGTCCAAATGTAGGAAAATCTTCTTTAATGAATTCTCTTGTTCAAGAAGAAAGGGCAATTGTAACAGATGTACCAGGTACAACGAGAGATGTAATCGAAGAATATGTAAATGTACGCGGAATTCCATTAAAATTAATCGATACAGCTGGTATTAGAGAAACGAAAGATATCGTTGAAAAGATAGGTGTGGAAAGATCTCATAAAATATTACAAGAAGCAGATCTCGTTTTATTTATGCTGAATTATAATGAAGAAATTACAGAAGATGACCGAAAGATTTTCGAATTATTAACAGATATGAATTATATCGTTATCATTAATAAGACGGATTTACCAAAAAAAATAAATATGGATGAAATAAAAGAATTAGCAAATGAGCATTCTGTAATAAGTATGGCTTTAATTAATGATAAAGGGATCGATGATTTAGAATCATCCCTTTCTAAATTGTTTTTTTCAAAGAATATACAAACTGATGATATTACGTATGTGTCCAATATTAGGCATATCCATTTACTAAAGCAATCAAAACAAGCATTGGAAGATGCAATGAAAGCATTAGAACTTGATATGCCTTTAGATATTATTCAAATCGATGTTACAAGAACGTGGGAATTTTTAGGTGAAATCGTTGGTGATACAGCAAGTGAAAGTTTAATTGACCAATTGTTTTCACAGTTTTGTTTAGGAAAATAAATTGCTCGAAAAATTAATGATAGTGCGTGTTCAAAGGAGGATAAAAAGGACCAAGAAGTTCGAGGCGGCGCAGTTCCCGTCAGCGGAATGTATGCATATAGATACATGAGTAGCGGAGAAACAAGCATTCGTGCGAAATTCACAGTGTCATTTTTACCGGACTTTTTGAACATCCTTAGAAAGGGTGAAATTGATGACATATAATGCAGGACATTATGATGTAATTGTTGTTGGAGCAGGTCATGCTGGTTGTGAAGCTGCTATGGCTGCTGCAAAAATGGGATCCAATACACTGATGCTAACGTTAAATTTGGATATGGTTGCTTTTATGCCATGTAATCCGTCACTAGGAGGGCCGGCAAAAGGAATTGTTATTCGTGAGATAGATGCACTTGGTGGTGTAATGGGGAAAGTAATTGATAAGACGTATATTCAAATGCGTATGTTAAATACAGGAAAAGGTCCCGCAGTAAGAGCACTAAGGGCACAAGCAGATAAACCTTTATATATCCAAGAAATGAAACGTGTAATTGAAAATGAAGAAAATATTACGTTAAAACAAGCGATGGTTAATGAACTAATTATTGAAAATGGAGTTTGTAAGGGAGTTATTACAGAGACACATGCAGCTTATTATGCAAAAACAGTTATTATTACAACTGGAACATTTATGCGTGGGAAAGTATTGATCGGTGATTTAGAATATGAAAGTGGACCAAATAATCAAAGGGTTTCCTTAAAGCTATCAGAAAACCTAGAAGACCTTGGTTTTGATTTAGTACGTTTTAAAACAGGTACACCACCACGAGTAAATAGCCATACAGTTGATTATTCTAAAACAGAAATTCAACCGGGGGACGAGAAACCTCAAGGATTTTCATACGAAACGACAGAATATATTACGGATCAAATTCCTTGTTGGTTAACATATACGAATGAACGGACTCACCAAGTTATAAATGATAATTTGACATTATCGGCAATGTATTCAGGTATGAAGCGGGGAACAGGACCTAGATATTGTCCATCTATTGAAGATAAAATTGTTCGTTTTAACGACAAGCCAAGACATCAAATATTTTTGGAACCAGAAGGTCGAAACACGGAAGAAGTATATGTTCAAGGTCTTTCTACTTCACTTCCAGAATCGATTCAAAATAAAATATTACAATCAGTACCTGGTTTAGAAAATGCTGAAATGATGCGTCCTGGATATGCAATTGAGTATGATTCCATTACACCGACACAATTATGGCCGACGCTTGAAACAAAACAAATCCAAGGATTATTTACAGCCGGCCAAATAAATGGAACATCTGGATATGAAGAAGCAGCTGCTCAAGGTATTATCGCAGGAATAAATGCAAGCTTAAAAATTCAAAACAAGGATCCATTTATTTTGGATCGTTCACAAAGTTATATTGGAGTATTAATTGATGACCTAGTGACTAAAGGTACTAGAGAACCATATCGATTACTTACATCCCGTGCTGAATATCGTCTCTTATTACGTCATGATAATGCGGATTTACGATTAACAGAATTAGGGTATAAATTAGGTTTAATATCTGAAGCAAGATTTGAAAAGTTTAAAGAAAAACTTCGATTAATTGAAGAGGAGAAAGACAGATTATTTCATGTAATTATAAAAGTAACTGACGATGTACAAAAAACATTAGAAGAGGCTAAGTCGACTCCTTTAAAAGAGGCTGTTCGCGCATTTGATTTATTAAAAAGACCGGAAATAACATATGCTGTTATTGAAAAAATAAATGGTGTACAAAATTTGCCAAATGATGTTAAAGAGCAAGTAGAAATACAAATTAAATATGAAGGGTATATTAAAAAAGCGAATGAGCAAGTGAAAAGAATGTTGAAAATGGAAGATAAAAAAATTCCTGAACATATCGACTATGATGCGATTCATAGCTTAGCTGGTGAAGCGAGAGAAAAACTTAAAAAGATTCGACCAATTTCTATAGGCCAAGCGTCAAGAATTTCAGGAGTAAACCCAGCAGACATCTCCATCTTACTCATTTACATTGAACAAGGAAATGTAAAGAAGACGAGCTAATTGGTAGTTAATATAGGTAGAAATATGTTTTGGTGCATGTAAGTTTCTCCTGAATTTAAATTACAAATGGCAATACTTGAAAATGCAGTAAATAAGGAGTAATTACATTGGATGAAAAGAAATTTATGGAAGTTTTAGCGAAAAAGAATTTACGTATTTCAGATCAACAGCTAAATCAGTTTAAGGAATACTATCAATTACTTGTTGAGTGGAATGGAAAAGTTAATTTAACCGCGATAACAGAGAAAGGTGAAGTTTTCTTAAAACATTTTTATGATTCATTAACAGCTAGTTTTTATTATTCATTTAAAGATGTAAATTCTGTATGTGATATTGGAGCGGGTGCTGGGTTTCCCAGTATCCCTCTAAAAATTTGTTATCCACATCTAAAGGTTACTATCGTTGATTCCTTAAATAAACGGATAAATTTTTTAAAACAATTAAAAGAAACATTACAATTAGATCATGTGGATATCATTCATTCACGAGCTGAAGATATTGGTCAAAATAAGAAATACCGAGAAAATTTTGATGTAGTAACTGCAAGAGCTGTTGCTCGGTTGTCTGTTTTATCTGAGTATTGCTTGCCACTTTGTAAAGTTGGCGGGGCTTTTATCGCTTTAAAAGGGGCAAATAGTAATGAAGAATTAGTAGAGGCAAAAAAGGCATTGAAAATTCTAGGTGGGGAAGTTGTTAAAAACAATACTTTTTCATTGCCCATTGAAAACAGCGAACGTTCTATCATTGTAATCAACAAGATAAAGAAAACAGCTAAAATGTATCCGAGAAAAGCTGGAACTCCAGCAAAAGATCCTATTTAATAGAAGAATATTAAAATTAAAGTAAGTATCATACTTTTTATATTAATTTTATGATAAACTTAACTATATGGGTTAAGTTTCTTTCTTTTTTAAGTAGTTTATTAAGTAATGAACATTTACTATATATACAAGAAATACTGTTAAAATGACAAGTCTTGTATTCTTACATCCTCATTAAACCCTTCTTTTTTTACTAGAATAATAAATTGTTTCACGTGGAACATTTTTATAATATTTATTAAAAAGGTGATGTTTATTATGCTGCAGTCTTTTAATCGAATCTTTACTGGTGGTAATAAAATAGATGAACAACAAAATAGTAATGATTTAGAAGATGTTGTTCAATTAACTGTCGATCAAATTGTACCAAACCAATTCCAGCCTAGAACTCAATTCGATGATGAGAAAATTAAAGAATTGGCACAAACTTTACATACACACGGGATGATCCAACCTATAGTAGTCAGGAAAAAAGACGAAGAGTTGTATGAAGTTATTGCTGGTGAGAGAAGATTAAGAGCAGCTAAATTATTAGGTTGGGAGAAGATCTCAGCAATAATACGTAATATGAGTGATACGGAAACAGCCTCTGTTGCTTTAATAGAAAATATTCAAAGAGAAGAATTATCAGTTATAGAAGAAGCAAAAGCATATTCTCAATTAATAAAAATGCATTCTTTAACACAGGAGGCATTAGCACAAAGGTTAGGAAAAAGTCAGTCTACTGTAGCAAATCGTATAAGGTTATTAACTTTACCGGAAGAAATTCAACAAGCCTTAATTGAAAAAAAGATAACTGAGAGACATGCTAGAGCATTAATGAAGTTAAAAAAAGTAGATCTTCAATTAAAGTTTTTTTATGAGATAATAGAAAAACAATTAACTGTACGGGAAACGGATGAACTAATTAAAGCGTATTTGGCAAAAGGGGAAGAAAAGAAGAAGTCACGACCGAAATCAAAGTTTATTAGTAAAGATATACGGATTGCAACAAATACAATTAGAAGATCCCTAAAAATGATTGCAGATACAGGTATAAAAGTAGAATCGCAAGAAGAAGAATTAGATGATTATTACCAAATTACAATTAGAGTTAAAAAGAATCAAAAGAAATAATGGTAAATGAATTAGTTTTACAAATAGGTGGGTGCCATAATGGGTAAAATTATTGCAATTGCAAACCAAAAAGGTGGCGTAGGAAAAACGACGTCAACAGTTAATTTGGGAGCTAGCTTAGCTCTTTTAGGTAATAAAGTTTTAATAGTTGATATAGATCCTCAAGGAAATGCAACAAGTGGTGTTGGGATTAATAAGGGGGATATGGATCAATGTGTTTACAATATTCTCGTTGAGGATTTAGATGCAAAAGAAGTCTGTATACCTACAGCAGTTGATAATCTTTCTATTATCCCGGCGACGATTCAACTTGCAGGAGCAGAAATAGAATTAGTATCTACAATCTCTCGTGAAGTAAAATTAAAAAAAGCACTTGGCGATGTAAAAGGTCTTTATGATTTTATTTTAATAGATTGTCCTCCATCCTTAGGATTGCTGACATTAAATGCCTTGACTGCTTCTGATAGCGTAATAATTCCGGTTCAATGTGAATACTATGCGTTGGAAGGTTTGAGTCAACTCCTTAATACGATTCGATTAGTACAAAAACATCTAAACAAACAGTTGATGATAGAGGGTGTATTATTAACTATGTTAGATGCAAGAACAAATTTAGGATTACAAGTAATCGAAGAAGTTAAAAAGTATTTTCAAGATAAAGTATATAAATCTATTATTCCGAGAAACATAAGACTAGGAGAGGCACCGAGTTACGGAAAACCAATAACAGTTTATGATCCGAAATCAAGAGGAGCAGAAGTATATCTAGAGTTAGCAAAGGAAGTGATGGAAGTTGGCCAAACGGTTAGGTAAAGGTTTAGATGCTTTGTTTAACGATTATGAAGTAAATGAAGACGAACAATCTATTGAACAAATTCCAATTGATGAATGCCGCACTAATCCTTATCAACCTAGAAAAACATTCAATGCCGATGCAATAGAAGAACTAAAAATTTCTATTATGGAATATGGTATTATTCAACCGTTAATTGTTCGACGCAGTATAAAAGGATATGAAATTGTCGCAGGAGAAAGACGTTTTCGCGCAGCAAAAGAGGCTGGACTAAAAGAGCTTCCGGCGATTGTAAAAGATTTTGACGATCGTAAAATGATGGAAATAGCCTTGTTGGAAAATCTGCAACGGGAAGATCTAACAGTAATTGAAGAAGCGCTTGCTTATAAAAATCTTATTAATGAATTGAAATTAACTCAAGAGGAATTATCGAACAAAATAGGTAAGAGTAGATCCCATATCGCCAATACAATGAGGTTATTATTGTTACCTGATGACGTCATCATTTATATTAGCAATGGGGAACTGTCGATGGGACATGGACGTGCTTTGTTAGGACTTAAAAATAAAGAACAGCTTTTACCGCTAGTAGATAAAATAATAAGTAATCAATTAAATGTAAGACAAGTAGAGCAGATGATAACTGAATTGAACAAAAAGAAACCTAAACAAAAAAAGAATAATAAACAAAAAGATATTTTCATTCAAAAATATGAAACAAAGTTAAGAGAAGTGTTAGGAACTAATGTAAACATAAAGAAAAATAATAATAAAGGTAAAATCGAAATCGAATTTTACTCGGATGAAGAATTGGAAAGATTCGTTAGTATGTTTCATTAATAAAATGGTGAAAATCAAATGAGACTGATTATATAAAAATGTGATCAGTCTTTTTATTTGGCAAAAAAGTAAATACTTCATTACTGCATAAGTACAGTTAAGGCTTTAGCCATAAATAAATGGAGAAAGCCAATTATTATAAAAGAAATGTTTCACGTGAAACATTATAGAAAAACATAAGTAATTTAATTGTATAGTGAGGAACAGAAATGGTATTATTCGGAACGATTGTGAATGGAATATGTATCGTCATTGGTAGTTTAATCGGACTGTTTATGACGAAAATAAACGATAAATATAAAGAAACTATTATCCAAGGGATTGGTTTAACAATTCTTTTAATTGGACTACAGATGGCTCTTCAGGTCAATTCAATTATTATCGTCTTACTAAGTATGCTGACAGGTGCAATAGTGGGGGAATTATTCCGATTGGAAGAGTTATTAAACAGGTTAGGGTATTGGGTAAGTAGGAGATTAACTAATAAAGATGATAATATAAATGTGTCACAAGCATTCGTTACGGCTTCTTTGTTGTTTGTAGTTGGAGCTATGGCGATTCTAGGTGCACTAGATAGTGGTCTAAGGGGAGATCATGAAGTATTATTAACTAAGTCTGTGTTGGACGGATTTACAGCTTTTATACTTACTACGACATTAGGTATAGGTGTGATATTATCTGTTATTCCAGTTGTGTTATTTCAAGGATCTATTGCTTTACTGGCGAGTCAAATAGAAAAGCTAATCCCTGAAGAGGTTTTTAATGATTTATTAGTGGATATTACAGCAGTTGGTGGCCTATTAATTGTTGCAATCGGTCTAAACTTGTTGAAATTAACCCAAATTAGAGTAACAAACTTATTACCTGCAATATTCATGGTCGTTGTTTTTGTTTATTTGAATCACATGTTATTTATCAATTAAACGGATTTATTATATCCTTTTAAGTTAGTAGCTTGATTCGAATTATAATGCTGTAGCCAGAAGTCTATTTTCTTTAACACAAGGGCAATTTTATATGCCATATCATGCACAAGAGAAAGCCGCGTACTTTGTAAAACAGCATAATCCATGAATCCGCCTATATTTACTACACCTATAATATAGGCGTCACCGACAGCAGGTAATTCCTTCTTTAAAGCAGCTCCCGGCTTTAGAGGGCCAGAACCACTAATTAAGTTTCCAATGGATGAATTTTTTCCTAAAGATGCATCAATTGCGATAATAAATGGATCTCTATAAGACATTTTAATTTTTTGGATTGATTCTTCCAAATTCACAGCATGCACTGGATGATGAAGTGTTCCATAAACCTTAATTTGCGTCGGTCTCATTTGAGTAAGCAACGTACCTGTTAATGGACCTAAAGAATCTCCAGTGGAACGATCGGTACCAATGCAAAGAACGATTAAGTTTGTATAGTATTTTGGCAAACATGTTATAAGAATGTCACTAGTTAATTTAATTGCTAAAGGATCTTTATAGTGTACATGATTCACGTCATTATTTTGAACTGGATTATTCATTTAGAAATGTTCCTTCCATATTGTATTAGGTTTTAAAAAAAGTAAACGACGTTCCACAACTGTCGAGACTTTAGTTATCGGGCAAGATTTCTAATAGTATACGTTTTAAAACACAACAATATACATTCCGTATTGAAGCTAATTTGTTCAGAAAACAGTAAAATAAGCAGTCGTTTATATTAATTTCTATTATGAAAATGATATAATAAGTACGAAAAACTACTAATTTAATTACTGGATAGCATCAATAGTAAATTGTTTATTATAATGAAGGATTTAAAATAAGAAAGGATAATGGAAATGGATAAAAAGCAATTTTCATTAAATGATATTGTCGAGATGAAAAAACAACATCCTTGTGGTGAAAATAAGTGGAGAATAATTCGGATGGGAATGGATATACGAATTAAATGTTTAGGTTGTGACAGAAGTGTGCTTATACCAAGAAACGAATTTCAAAAGAAATTAAAGAAAATTATTGAAAAAAGTGAAAAAGAATAAATACGTAGTAATAACCAACGAAAAAATGAGTTTTCTTATAAAGAAAATTGAATTTTGACTAGTCAACGATAATGAGTTTTTAAATTTTAGCTATTTGTTATTTTAAAATTAAGAAAGTATAATACTAGATAGTTCAGATGAACTAGGGGACCCTTTTAAGGAGTGGGAATTAGATGTCATTAACAGCAGGAATAGTTGGTCTTCCAAATGTTGGGAAGTCAACATTATTTAATGCAATAACAAAAGCAGGTGCAGAATCTGCTAATTATCCGTTTTGTACAATTGATCCAAATGTTGGGATTGTGGAAGTTCCGGATGAAAGAATACAAAAGTTAACTGAAGTAGTAAAACCGAAAAAAACAGTGCCTACTGCATTTGAATTTACGGATATCGCTGGCATTGTAAAAGGGGCAAATAAAGGAGAGGGATTAGGAAATCAGTTTCTTTCTCATATCAGGCAAGTTGATGCTATTTGTCAAGTCGTGCGTTGTTTTGAAGATGAAAATATTACGCATGTTTCCGGAAAAATAGATCCGATTGATGATATTGAAACAATTAATCTTGAATTGATTTTGGCTGATTTAGAGACTGTAACACGCCGTTATGAACGTTCAGAAAAATTAGCAAGACAAAAAGAAAAAAAAGCGGTTCAAGAATTTAATACGATGAAAAAGTTAAAAGAAGGACTTGAAAATGAAATACCAGCCCGAGCTGTAAAGCTAACAGAAGAAGAGATGAAAATAGCAAATCAACTACATCTCTTAACAGCAAAGCCAATTTTATATGTTGCAAATGTAAGTGAAGAGGATATAACAGATATTGAAGGAAATAAATATGTTAAACAGGTAAAAGAATATGCCAAAAAAGATAATGCCGAGGTAATTGTTGTAAGTGCTAAAATTGAAGAAGAAATTGCAGAACTAGATCAAGAAGAAAAGGAACTATTTTTAGAAGAGTTGGGGATAGAACAATCAGGACTGGATCAATTAATTACCGCATCTTATGAATTATTAGGACTTGCAACATACTTTACTGCAGGGGAACAAGAGGTAAGAGCTTGGACATTTAAAAAAGGAATGAAAGCACCTCAAGCTGCAGGACTTATTCATACAGACTTTGAGCGAGGATTTATCCGGGCCGAGACAGTGTCTTATGATGATTTAATGGAAGCTGGATCCATGGTACAAGCTCGAGAGAATGGGAAAGTTAGACTTGAAGGAAAAGATTACTTAGTAAGAGATGGGGATGTCATTCATTTCCGATTTAATGTATAAGAGATAACAAGCAATATAACGTATAATTTGGGAGAACCAAAAGAGTTGTTATTTTAGCATGTTTTTGTTATAATTTTCATCTGTGGGTAATTGTAAAAATTACTCCTTGCTTTGCCTCATATGAAGGCAAAGCCGTATAGACCAAAAGGAGGTGCGTAGGATGAGAGATTATGAAATCATGTATATCATCCGCCCAAATATCGAAGAAGAAGCTAGAAAAGAGTTAATTGAACGCTTTAACGCTATTTTAACAGATAATGGGGCTACAATTGATAAAGTAGACGAGTTAGGTTCACGTCGACTTGCATATGAAATTAATAATTTCCGTGATGGTTATTATGTTGTTATTAACTTTAAAGGCGATCACCAAGCTGTAAATGAATTTGAACGTCAAGCGAAGTTTTCTGATGACATTATTCGCCACATGGTAGTTCGTTTAGATCAACAATAATAGGGAGTGATTCTGGTGTTGAATAGAGTCGTTTTAGTCGGAAGGCTAACAAGAGATCCCGATTTACGTTATACTGCAAGTGGAGTAGCAGTTGCTAATTTTACAGTAGCTGCAAATAGGCCGTTTAGAAATCAGCAAGGAGAACAAGAAGCAGATTTTATTAACTGTGTTGTTTGGCGAAAGACTGCGGAAAACCTTGCAAATTATATGAAAAAAGGCAGTATGATCGGAGTAGATGGTAGAATCCAAACACGATCATATGAAGGTCAAGATGGAAAGATGGTTTATGTTACGGAAGTAGTGGCTGAAAATATCCAATTCTTGGAGTCAAGAGGAGCTTCGCAACAAAGAGGTTCAAGTCCATCTAGTTACAGTCCTAACGAATCATTTCAACATCAAGCACCACCATCCCATAGCCAACCATCACAACCAATGGAAGAAAGAACAGCAAATCCATTTCAAAAAGATGGGGAACAAGTAGATATTTCTGACGATGATTTACCGTTTTAGATATATTTAATGACATTTAAAGTAAGGAGTGATACTTATGAGACGTGGTCGTCCAAGACGTCGTAAAGTGTGTTATTTTACAGCGAACGGAATTACACATATCGACTATAAAGATGTTGATTTACTAAGAAGATTTATTTCTGAACGCGGAAAAATTCTTCCACGAAGAGTAACTGGAACATCTGCTAAATATCAACGTAAATTAACTATTGCAATTAAACGTGCTCGAGCAATGGCATTACTACCATTTGTTAGTGAATAATTTAGAAAACTTGGCTTATCGCCAAGCCTAGGCGAAAGCCTTAGTTGCACTTATGCAGTAGGAAAGTTTTATACTTTCTTATCTGCTAAAAGATTCCTTTTCATATTCTAATAGGATATTGAAAAGGAATTTTTATTTTCTTCGTTTTTCTTATCGTCCATCTATAATTGACGGACTTTTCTTTTTGGATAAATTAAAATAATTTTTATTAAAATGAAAAATATATAAATAGTAGCTAAAAATAAAAACAATGAACTTAGTGGGTGGAAAAATGAAATTACCGTAAATAGAAGTAATGGTGTGGTAATTGAAAATGCAGTCATTTTCCAAATAATCGAGAACCGCAACTTTCTCTTTAAACCTCTTGTAATTAATGTTCCTATGTATGCAATAATGGAAAGTAGTGAAAATACGATTAGAACTAAAACCAAATAGTAAAATATAAAAAAGTAAATTAATAAGAAAAAAGGATGAATATGTGTTGCTGAAGATTCATTAACCATAATTTGTTCATAAAAAGCAGGTAAAGATGCAATTGCTAATAAGAAGAACAAGTAAATAACAGTAATGTCCATTCCAATGCGATTTAACGCAAAGACGGACTGCTTTTTAGGCAGTCTTAAACTATGTAAAAAAGCATCCCAGTAATCTTTCATCAATTTTCGTCCCTTTAGTATTACATTATCTATCATGAATACTATACCATGTTTTTAAACACTCTAACAGAAAATGGACTGTTTGAATAGGATATAAAATATAGTAAGTGAAATGTTAAAATTATTATAATTGGTAACCATCAATAACAATTAACAGCTAAATCTGATATTATAATATAATGAAGTATTTGTTTAGAAACTTGAGGTGTAATGATGAATCAATCAAAAAAAATAACGGATGGAGCTCTATTAACAGCAGTATATATAGTACTTTTACTAATTACAGTATTTATTCCACCTATCATTATGTTTGGTATTTTTATTTTACCGGTTCCTTTTATAATTTATGCAGCAAGACACGGTATGAAGCCCGCTTTAATTATGTTATTCAGTACCATTGTATTATCGTTCGTTTTTGCAACAGTTATTTCTCTGCCAATTACCTTGTTTGCTGGGATCGGGGGTATATTAATAGGGGGAGCAATTTATCGAAATCTAAAACCTTATGAAGTATGGGCACAAGGAACATTAGGGTTTATTATTGGAATGGTTTTAGTTCTGTTAGTGCTACAATTTGTTGCAAATATCAATATTTATGAAGAAATGGATGTTGTAATTGAAGATTCGATTGCAATGACAAAGGTAATATTCGATCAGCTGGGTCTCGATTCTCAAGCAGAAAAACAAGTTCAACTATTTGAAGAGCGAATGTATGTTATTAAAGATTTATTACCTTCCAGTATTGCAATTGGTAGTATATTTTTTGCTTTTATAAGTCAGTGGATTAGTTATAAAGTAATAAATCGAGTGGAAAACAAAAGATTATCATTTCCTCCTTTTAAAAATTTCAATTTACCTGTTTCCCTTATCTGGATTTATTTTATCGCATTAATTTTATCTTTTGTCGATCTTGGTGAAGGTAGCGGATTATATTTAATCGTCATGAATGTGGTTGCTTTAACGATTGTACTGATCACCATTCAAGGTTTTTCCTTTATCTTTTTCTATGCTGATCATAAAAAAGTTCATAAATCAATACCAATAATAATTGTTGTTGTAACTCTTTTACTTCCTTTTTTATTCCTGTTTCTTATTCGAATTATTGGTATAATTGATTTAGGTTTTTCGTTGAAAGCACGTTTAATCGATGAAAGTAAAAAATAGGTGAGGAAATTTAGGAGTTGAACATGTTGGAACATTTTTGGGAAAAATTAAAGAACAATTATATATGGGCTATATATGTTCTCTCTTTTATAACGGTATGTGTACTATTTTATTTTCATTGGATTATTGGGCTTATTTTTACCATTCTTTTTGTTGTTGCTTTTATTTATTATAATCGTGAAGAAAGAAAGATTGAAAAAACTCAATTGGAGAATATGTCCCAATTATCGTATCAAATTAAAGATGCTGGAGAAAAAGTATTTTTAAACATGCCGATTGGGATTATTATATATAATGAAAAATTTCAAATAAAGTGGGTAAATCCTTTTATTCATAACTTAGTTGAGGATGAATCCTCCTTTTTTGGTAAGTCTTTAGATATTTTTTCAGAAGATCTTATACCTCAGCTTAAAAAAGAAAAGGATGTAATTTGGTTAAGTATAAATGGATTACAATTGAAAACAAAGGTGGATTATTCTAACCAAACTCTCTTTTTATTTAATCGTACAGAAGAAAAGCGTTTGGAAAAACAATATTATAATGAGCAATTAGTGCTTGCAACAATTTATTTAGATAACTATGAAGAACTTTCTCGAAATATGAGTGATAATGTCAAAAGTCAACTGAATTCAATCGTAACATCTCACTTAAATAAATGGGCCGATGACTATCATTTTTATTTAAAAAGAACATCTCAAGATCGTTTTATTGGGGTTTTAACGAAGCAGACATTAGAAATGCTTGAGAAATCAAGATTTGAAATTTTAGATGAAATAAGATCAATCAATATAGAAGAAGTACAAAGAAATCCGATTACTTTAAGTATTGGTATTGGTGTAGGAAATGTACCGATTCCGGAATTGGCAAAATTGTCTCAATCTAGTTTAGACCTTGCGTTAGGCCGCGGTGGAGATCAAATTGCTATTAGAGACGAAACTGGTAAAGTTCGTTTTTACGGTGGAAAAACAAATCCAATGGAAAAGCGGACCAGAGTAAGGGCAAGAGTAATTTCCCATGCACTAAAGGAATTAGTGCAAGAAAGTGATAATGTTCTTATTATGGGGCATAAAGCACCAGATATGGATTCATTGGGTGCAACAATTGGAGTCCTTAATATTGCTAAATCAAATAATGTAGAAGGGTTTATTGTTTTTGATGAAAATGACTCTACAACAGGAGTTGCTCGTGTAATTGAAATGGTAAAGAAAGAAGAAGGATTATGGAAACATTTCATTGGTCCAGACGAAGCGGATGCTATTTATACGAGCCGTAGTTTAGTTGTAGTCGTTGATACTCACCGACCATCTCTTGTAGCACATGAAAAGCTTCTTCGAAATGCCGAATATAAAGTCGTTATTGACCATCACCGAAGAGGTGAAGATTTTATTAATAATCCGACACTCGTTTATATGGAGCCGTATGCATCGTCTACATCCGAGTTAGTAACTGAATTAATTGAATATCAACCAAATAAAAAGAAATTATCTACATTGGAAGCGACTTCGTTACTAGCGGGGATAATAGTTGATACGAAAAGTTTCGCACTTCGAACAGGATCTAGAACTTTTGATGCTGCATCTTATTTAAGATCAAAAGGTGCGGATCCAATATTAATCCAAAAGTTTCTTAAGGAAGATTTAAGCACATTAGTAAAAAGAAATAAATTAATAGAAAGAGCCTATATTTATCGTGATTCTTTAGCAATCGTAAAAGGAGATGAATCTTTTTATAATCAAATTATTATAGCGCAAGCAGCTGATACATTACTAACGGTAGATAATGTAACAGCATCCTTTGTCATTGCCTGGAGAAGTGAAGAAACAGTATCTATTAGTGCACGCTCATTAGGAGATGTCAATGTACAATTAATTATGGAAGAGATGAACGGCGGGGGGCATTTGACAAATGCAGCTACACAAATAAAAGGATTGACGATAGACGAAGTAGAAGAAAAATTAAAAGAAATTATTAATAAATATTTAGAGGGGAGAACGTAAAATGAAAGTTATTTTCTTAAAAGATGTAAAAGGAAAAGGGAAAAAAGGAGAAGTAAAAGATGTTTCTGTAGGTTATGCTAATAATTATTTATTTAAAAATAATCTAGCTGAAGAAGCAACACCAGGGAACTTAAAAAAATTAAACGTACAAAAGCAAAAAGAGGCCGAAAGAGAACAAGAAGAAAAGTCTATTGCTGAACAATTAAAAGCTAAGCTAGCTGAAACGACTGTCCTTATAAAAGCTAAATCAGGTGAAGGTGGTCGCCTGTTTGGATCGATAACAAGTAAACAAATTGCAGATGAACTAAAGAAAAAACACAAACTAGATGTAGATAGACGGAAAATTGAATTGAAAGATCCAATTCGATCATTAGGCCACCATAAAATACCAGTAAAATTGCATCATGAAATAAACGGAACTATAACTGTTCATGTAACGGAAGAATAATTTTTTAAAAATAAAGAACGACTTCCTATATTATTAGGAAGATAAAGGATGAATGAAGTGTGAATGAGCGCATACCTCCGCATAATATTGAAGCAGAACAAGCGGTAATTGGAGCAATATTTTTAGAACCTGATGTTTTTTCAACTGCCTCAGAACGTATCGGTCCTCCTGACTTTTATCGAGCAAGTCATGAAGTGATTTTTGAGGCGATGTATAAGCTGTTTGAAAAAGGTGAACCAATCGATATCGTAACGGTAACTACATTACTTGCTAATTCGGACAAGCTTGACATTGCTGGAGGGGTTACGTATTTAACTGATCTTGCCAGTAGTGTACCAACGGCTGCTAATATCGATTACTATAGTAAAATCGTAGAAGAAAAGGCACTTTTACGTCGCCTTATTAACACGGCTACTGACATTGTTACAAAAACTTTTTCGAGAGAAGATGAAGTAGAAGAAGTTTTAGATGAAGCTGAAAGAAGTATATTGGAAGTTTCAAGTCGAAAAAATGTTAATGCATTTAAACCAATTAAAGATGTTTTAATCGAAGTCTATGACAATATTGAACAATTGCATCATGCAAAAGATGATGTTACAGGAATCCCAACAGGTTATCGGGATTTGGATCGGATGACGTCTGGATTCCAGCGAAACGATTTAATCATTATTGCGGCAAGACCGTCGATGGGTAAGACAGCCTTTGCACTGAATATAGCACAAAACGTAGCGATTAATACGGATGAGAATGTAGCAATTTTTAGTCTAGAAATGGGTGCAGATCAACTAGTTTCTCGTATGCTATGTGCGGAAGGAAATATTGATTCACAAAGACTTCGTACTGGAAAATTAGAACAAGAAGACTGGGGAAAGTTAACGATGGCTATGGGAAGCTTATCTCATGCAGGAATCTATATTGATGATTCTCCAGGTATTCGGGTAACAGATATTCGTTCAAAATGCCGACGTCTTAAGCAAGAACAAGGCCTTGGAATGATTATTATCGATTATTTACAACTTATCCAAGGAAGTGAACATTCACGAGATAACAGACAACAAGAGGTATCAGAAATTTCTCGGTCTCTAAAAGGTTTAGCTAGGGAATTAGAGGTACCACTTATTGCGTTATCACAGCTTTCACGTGGTGTTGAGTCCCGTCAGGATAAACGCCCGATGATGTCTGATTTACGTGAATCCGGAAGTATTGAGCAAGACGCTGATATTGTAGGGTTTCTTTATAGAGATGATTATTATGATTCTGAGTCCGAGCAACAAAATATAGAAATCATTTTGGCAAAACAACGGAATGGTCCTACTGGGACAGTGGAATTGGCTTTTGTTAAAGAATATAATAAGTTTGTTGACTTAGATTTCCGTTATGGAGACAGTGAAGTACCCCCACCAATACCTGTATAAACGTATATCTTACGTATAAACTATTTTATTCAAACAACCTAAGCGGCAATTACCGAACATTATACAAAAAAAAGATGTAAATGTTCGTGATTCAATTGACTTGGTTCGTTTTAATTGGTACACTTACACATGTGATTTAATAATTATTTTACTTAAAAAATAAGTGGAGGTGCCGGGTACGATGTCCTCAGTAGTTATTGTAGGTACGCAATGGGGTGACGAAGGGAAAGGAAAAATTACTGACTTTTTGTCTCAAAATGCAGAAGTAGTAGCCCGTTATCAAGGTGGAAATAATGCCGGTCATACGATTGTATTTGACGATGTCACATATAAGTTACATTTAATTCCATCAGGTATTTTCTTCCCGGAAAAAACTAGTGTATTAGGAAATGGAATGGTAATTGATCCAAAAGCATTTGTAGAAGAAATAAAATATCTACATGATAAAAATATTTCAACAGATAATTTACGAGTGAGTAACCGTGCTCATGTTATTTTACCATACCATTTAAAATTAGATATCCTTCAAGAAGAAGAAAAGGGTATTCTTAAAATTGGGACAACAAAAAAGGGAATTGGCCCTGCGTATATGGATAAAGCGGCACGTATTGGAATCCGTATAGCTGATTTATTAGATAAAGAAGTATTCGAGGAAAAACTAGTACAAAATTTAAAAGAAAAGAATCGTCTATTTGAAAAAGTATATGAAGTTGAACCATTTCGTGTAGAGGATATTTTAGAGGAATATTACGAGTACGGACAACAGATGGCTAAGTATGTTTGCGACACATCTGTTGTTTTAAATGATGCGCTTGATGAAGGTCGTCGTGTGCTATTTGAAGGTGCACAAGGAGTAATGTTAGATATTGACCAAGGGACATATCCATTTGTTACCTCCTCGAACCCAGTTGCTGGTGGTGTAACAATAGGCTCAGGGGTTGGTCCCTCTAAAATTTCGACAGTTGTGGGCGTTTCTAAAGCATATACAACAAGGGTTGGAGATGGCCCATTTATAACGGAACTTAAAGATGAAATTGGTAATCAAATTCGTGAGGTGGGTAGAGAATATGGAACGACAACAGGAAGACCTCGCCGGGTTGGCTGGTTTGACAGTGTTGTTGTCCGTCATGCCCGTCGTGTAAGTGGAATCACGGATCTGTCACTTAACTGTTTAGACGTTCTAACCGGAATTGAAACATTAAAAATTTGCGTTGCGTATAAATATAACGGAAATATTATTGAAGAGTTTCCAGCGAATCTAAACATTCTTTCTAAATGTGAAGCAGTTTATGAAGAGTTACCGGGCTGGACGGAAGATATTACCGGTGTTAGAAGTCTGCATGAACTACCAGAAAATGCGCGTCATTATTTAGAGAGAGTCTCTCAATTAACTGAAATTCCACTATCAATTTTTTCAGTTGGCCCTGACCGTACACAAACAAACGTAGTAAGAAGCGTGTATCGATAAAACAAATGCGTTTTAGTTTTATTGACAGATAAGAGACCATGGTGGCTCGCCTTGAGCGAGCCACCATCTGTCATTTTTATACAAAAGTATAACACTTTTTTGACTTGCATACGTGCATCTTTAGTTCTCACAATAAAGGCATGGTGATAAGACAATTTTTCTAATGGAATGGCAAAAACGGATCTATATGCAATCCGGAATTCATTCTTCCCGTTCAAAATAACAGTTTACTGTTTCTGTCATTCCAGAACCAATAAGCCAAAATCCATCGTCATTTTCTTTGAGGGTTTTAAAACAGGAATTACTTCGTTGTTTTTGGGTCAAATGCATCTTTTAACCCTTCACCGACAAAATTGATCGACAAGATGGTTAATGTGATACAGACTGCAGGTGGTACCCAAATCCATAATTTATTCTTTAATACATCGGTTTGCCTTGCTTCCATTAACATATTGCCCCAGCTGGGAATATCCGGTGGTACGCCGACCCCAATGAAGCTCAAGCCCGCCTCAGCTACGATGTATATTGCAAGCACTAAGGTTGCTTGGACGATAATAACTGTTAATACATTTGGGATTAAGTGGCGGGAAATAATTTTGGTAGGTTTTGTCCCGATGGATTGTGCCGCAAGAATATATTCATTTTCTTTCTCGGATAAAATCTTACTTCTAACAATCCGAGCTACACTACCCCAACCAAGTAAACTAAAGACGATAATCAAACTCCACATGCCGGTTACCCGTTCATAGCCAAGCATAATGGCATTTAATACGATAATAAACACCATAAATGGTATCGTTAAAATAAAATCAGTGAACCGCATGATTAAATTATCTACCAGCCCGCCGAAATATCCAGATAATGCTCCAATAATTGAACCGATTATCGTAACGGCAAACATGGATACAATTCCTATTGTAAGGGATACTTTACCACCATGGATCGTACGTAATAATACGTCACGGCCATTCCGATCAGTACCTAGATAATGCTCTTTAGATGGTTCCATATTTGCCTGATCAGTATGGATTCTTGTAACATCTTCTGTCCAAATATATGGCGTTAAAAATGAAATAGCGGCAATCAAGATGAGAAATCCGAGACTAACCATTGCTATTTTATTTTTAATAAATTTCTTACGGGCAATTACCCATGTCGAATCAAATTTCTCTTGTTTAATCTCTACTGGTTCTGGCCCAAATTCCATTTCGGGTTTCATTATAATTTACCCCCTAATAACGTATTCTTGGATCTACCACACCATAAAGTATATCGGCAACAAGATTACCCAAAAGTGTTAATAGTGAGAAGATCATTGTTAAACTCATAATAATTGGATAATCTCTTGAATCAACAGAATCGATGAATAACATTCCGATACCTGGGTAGGTAAATATTGTCTCGGTAATAATTGCCCCTCCGATTAAAGTGGCAAGATCAAATCCGAAAAACGTTATGAGCGGAATAATGGAATTTCGCAAAATATGTTTATTATAAATATTTGCTTCGCTTGTCCCTCTTGCTCTTGCACTTCTTACATAATCCATACGACTATTCTGGATAATGTCATTTCGTAAAAATTGTGTATAAGATGCAGTTGATAATAGTCCCAAGGTTAAAGCCGGGAGAATAACATGATAAAAACGACTACTCCAAAACTCCCATGTACCATGCTCCAAACCAGGTTTAATGGATCCGTTGGATGGTAGCCAGCCTAATTTAAAAGCGAAAAAGTAAATCGAGACAATGGCCACAATATATTGTGGAATTGCCAGCCCTCCATAGTTAAAGACAGCTATCGCATTATCCCCGATTGTATAAGGTTTCCTGCCAGCATACATCCCCATCATAAATGCTAAAATATAGGTAATGACGAGTGCACATACCGCGAGAAATATCGTATTGGGCAGTTTATCCTTGATGACTTCTACTGCAGGTTTTTTATATTTCGTTGATTTCCCAAAATCACCTTTCACAAAGCTACTAACCCATCTAGTATACTGTTGTGGTAATGGATCATTATATCCGAGCTTTTCTCTCATTTCTTCAATGTATTCTGGTTTGGTATTATTAGGATCAATCTCACCTGTAAACGGATCACCGGGCATCATTTTTGCGAGCACAAAAACAACAACAGAGACAAGGATTAAAATTGGAATCATCGATACAATTCGCCGAAGTGAATAAGTGATCATCTGTAGGACTCCTTATCTTCAAAATGTATATGCCATGAAGTGGGAGATAGGGAAGTATGTTCCTTTTCCTATCTCCTTACCATTATTTGTTGTCATTGCTAGAACAATGACATTATCATCAGTCCGTTACATACCATTCATGATAATGACGAAATCTGGTTGCATCAATTGTATAACCTTGAACACGATCATTGATGCCGTACAGATCTAAATTCTCCCATAAAGGAAGTGCTGGTAATTCTTCGTTAAATAATTTTTGCCATTCAACATAAACATCACGGCGGTAGTCTTCTTCAAAGGCGGCTTCACTCAGGCCATCTTTTAGTAATGCATCTGATTCTTCATTGACCCAGCGGCCAAAGTTATATTCTTCTTTACTGCCCCATAAGCCAGTTGGATCCGGATCCGAGCCAACTAACCATGAACCGAAGAATGTTTCCAATGCTTCATCATCATTGTCTTTCATGTCGTTATATGTGTTAAATTCGATTAACTGTCCCGTTGCAAGCTCTGTTTTAATACCGACATCTTCCCAGTTTTGCATGATTGCTTGGGATCGACCTTCAAATGCTGCCGGACCGGCATAGTGACCAAATTTAACGACGAATTCATTCCCGTCCGGATCTTCTCTAAAGCCATCACCATCTATATCTTTATAGCCAGCTTCATCAAGCAGGTCTTCCGCTTTTTCTGGATTGTAATCATATTGCGTTAACTCGGATTCATCTGCAGAAATCCAGTGTACCGATGGAATTGGTGTATTTACAATCGTTGCTTTTCCGTTTAAATAGTTGTTAACAAGGGATTCTCTGTCCAGGGCATAGAACATTGCTTGACGCAGACGTTTGTCGGAAAATTTATCATAATCGGCAACTGCTGTTTGGTTTTCCTTATCCCAATGACCGAAACGGAAAGCAACGTAAGAGTAGCCTAACCCTTCCTGTTCAACAATGCTGATGTTATCTGCATTCTCCAATTCATCTACATCATCGGGGCGAATTTCCATTACATCAACTTCCCCGTTTTGTAACGCTCCTAATGTAAGGGATGGGTCAATGACTTTAAGTAAAATTTCATCTAATTTTGGTGTGCCTTGCCAATAATCATCATGGCGTTCCAAACTGATGTATTCACCAGGCTGGATCTCTTTCACTTTAAACGGCCCAATACCAACCGGGTGTTCACGAATTTCCGGCGCTGAATCCATTTCTCCAACCGGAATGTCTTCTAATTCCTTTTTAGGCATAACGCCAGACCATAAATTTTCTAAGTTATTAATTTTCTTTTCCTTGAATGTGATCGTTGCATGGTAATCATCTTCCAATTCAAAGCCGGAAATCGAATCGGCATCACCACTATTATACTCATCGACACCCTCAATGTCTTGGACATACGAATAGCGATCACCTTCATAATCTGGATGTGCCAGCACTTCAAGCGCAAACTGCCAGTCTTCCATCGTCAGTTCCTCGCCATTATGCCATTTTACCCCTTCTTGAATCGTAAAATGGAACACTTTATTATCTTCTGTTTCCCAGTCAGCAATACCAGGAATATATTCTAATTCTTCATTTGTAGTCCATAGATCTTCATGGATAAATTCGTTTACTTGTGAATCATAGGCACTTGCTGAAAATCCATCCATCAGCAATCCTTCAGGCTCTTGATCAAGGGCGAACGTTATTGAACCGCCTTCTTGTGCATCCCCAGCATCCTTAGCATCTTCATCAGCGGCGTCGTTCTCGGTTTTGTCCTCATCTGTCGACGCATCATCATTACTACCGCTACAGGCAACAAGTACAAGTGACAATGAAAATATTACTGCTAAAAGCAATAAGAGTTTTTTCTTCACTCTGCTTCCCCCTTCTTTTAAGTGCGTGTTCAAAAAGGACCAAGGTCGACTGAAGTTGCAACTTTTTGAACATGCACTTTACTAAAATTTAATCATTTCCATGTAAATGGCAGGCTACAAATCGATTTGTCCTCACCTCCTTAAATGGTGGAACAATCTGTTTACATTTGTCCATCACAAATGGACATCTTGTATGGAACACACATCCTGATGGTGGATCTACAGGGTTTGGCACGTCTCCTGATAAGATAATGCGTTCTCGCTTTTTGATCGGATTGGGATTGGGAATTGCCGAAACTAGTGCTTGGGTGTATGGATGTAACGGTTCTTCATACATCGCTAGCTTATCCGCTACTTCGACAATATGTCCTAAATACATGACCCCGATCCGGTCGCTCATATGTTTTACAACACTGAGATCATGGGCAATAAACAAATAAGTCAAATCGAATTCATGCTGTAACTTCTTTAATAGATTAACAACCTGTGCTTGAATGGACACATCAAGTGCACTGACAGGTTCATCGGCAACAATTAATTTTGGATTTAGAGCCAGGGCACGGGCAATCCCAATTCTCTGCCTTTGTCCACCAGAGAATTCATGTGGATATTTATAATAATCCTCACGACGTAGACCGACTTTTTCCAATAGGTCCTGGGTTTCTTTCTGTAATTGTTTATGAGTCTTACGAGAAAAATTCCGCTTTGGTTCATCCACAATATGACCAACCATCATCTTGGAGTTGAGGGATGCAACCGGATCCTGAAAAACCATCTGCATATTTTGTCTGATCTGTCTCAGCTTACTCCCCTTAAAAGAAGAAATATCCTGTCCATCAAATCGGATTTGACCTGAAGTGAGGTCGGTCAATCTCATGATAAGTCTTCCGGTAGTGGTTTTACCGCACCCTGATTCACCAACAAGTCCGAACGTTTCCCCTTTTCTTAACGTCAATGAAACATTATCGACCGCTTTAACGTGGCTGACAGTTCGTTTAATAAACCCAGCTCTAATCGGGAAATACTTTTTTACATTTTTTAATTCTAATAAAATATCTTCATCATATGTATTTGCTGATACAGTTGTTAGTTGTGTATCCGTTTCCGCCATTTATTTAACCTCCTCCGGTTGTACCCTGTCTTTTGGATAACATGCTTCATGCAACAGACAGCGGGCATAATGATTATCATCCACTTGGGCAAGTTGAGGTGAAATATGGGCGCAATCAGAGAAAGCCTTCATACAGCGATCGGCAAAACGACAGCCTATTTTGGGCATCTTTTCAATAGATGGTACGACTCCTTTAATGGTTAAAAGCATTTCTTCATCATGATCCAAATGTGGAACACTGCCTAACAGTGCTTCTGTATACGGATGTTTAACATTTTGGAACAATTCTTTTACAGTAGCACTCTCCACAATTTGTCCAGCATACATAACGACCACTCTTTCCGCCATTTCCGCAACAACCCCTAAATCGTGGGTAACGAGCATGATGGACATTCCGTGTTCATGATGGATTTGTCTTAATAGTTCAAGTATTTGTGCTTGAATGGTTACATCTAATGCCGTTGTCGGTTCATCCGCTATTAACAGCTTTGGATTCAAGGCTATCGCTATGGCAATCATGACACGTTGCCGCATGCCGCCTGATAACTGATGGGGATAGTCATCAACAATCGATTCCGGCCTTGATATACCAACCTGTGTCAAAAGGCTAATCGCTTTTTCACGTGCTTCTTTTTTGGATAAGTTTGTGTGGTTTTTAAAAACTTCAGTTAGGTGAAAGCCAATAGTGAATACAGGATTTAGTGCGGTCATTGGCTCCTGGAAAATCATCGAGATTTCTTTTCCACGAATTTTATTCATTTCGTCAGTTGTTTTATTTACTAAGTTCTCTCCTGCAAAAATGATCTCCCCTTCGGAAATTTCAGCGATCAATTTCGGTAAAAGCTGCATGATTGATAAGGAAAGGACACTTTTTCCGCAACCTGATTCTCCAACAATACAAATAATTTCTCCTTCGTTTACAGTGAGGTTAATATCTGATATTGCATGATGTAATTGCTCATTTATATAAAATCCGGTATGTAAACGCTTTATTTTTAGTAAGGGTTGTTTTTGTTTGGGCATATAAACCTTCCTTCCCTTGACAATTGTACCTATTGACATTTATGTATTAAAAATATTGATACTTTTTCATAAATAAGCATAGATGTTTGTTTAAATTATAAAAAAATGAATAATAGAAAATTGTGGTGTGTATAGAGGTGCAGCGCTGATGTCGCTTTTTCAAAATAAGAAAGTATAAAACGTTGGCATAAAACCGTTTTTTACATGAACAGCCATGTCTAGCTCCAGTACCTACCCCTCGAGATCTGAAGTCAATCTTTTCTGTGGAAAAGAACGCCACGCTAAAGATTGTCTTAAGCTATGCCTTAAGGTAAGCAAGGCGCTTTGCGTTTTACTAACGCCGAACAATGAATAACCACTCATTTCCACGCGTTCTTAAAATGATCTTCATCTTCATTGTCGTTACATGCTTGAAAATCTATGAGTATATTGTAATATATTAATAAAGTAGGAGTTTTATGAATTATAAAGGATCTATATGTAACCTAAATTCCGGGAAAATTATACCTAGGAAGGGACATCCACTCCTAGGTGTCCGTATAAATCCATTTGTTTTTTAGTTATCTCACCAATACGGCGTTTACGCCCCGGTTGTTCATAGCATTCAATAATATCAAGTTCATCTAACAATTCCTGCAAGGTGTAATTCTTAAATAAATCCTTGTCTGACATAACTTTTTTAATGTATGAAAGATTGAGTGCAATAAATTGTACAAACAACTTCCCCGCTAAATTTTCTTCAGAAGATACAGATGTGCGTCGCATGTTCAGCCGCTCTTTTAAATTACCAAAGACCTTCTCGATCAAATATTTAGAACGGTAGATCTTAATGGCTTCAAGCGGATCTTTAAACTCATTGGATAGCAGTGCAAAATAACCAGAATTTTTCTCCGCAACCTCTATAGCTTCCTGCTTAGGAGTAAGTTTAATTCCTCTTTTAGGCGTCTCCTTTACCTCAAAGTATTTCGTATACAACTTTTCATGATCTTGACTTTTCTTGCCAGATAATAGTTCTTCTTCAAGACCATCGAGCAGTTTGTTCCATGCTATTTTATCATCCGTAGCTTTTGCTTCTCACCAATGGCATCGAAGAGATATGTTGCGCCATAGAAGCTGCGTTTATGTACAACGGATGGAACCGATCATGGTTTAGGCATTGTCGAATCCATTTTCGCCAGTCTTTTGGAAGGAAAGATTTCACCAGTATCAGGATCCAACTTACCTATACATGTTCTATGATTTCTTGCCTGTTGCTTTTCTTTATCCCAGTAACCAGTGGATTCATAGACATAAGTAACGCCATTCTTTTTGTTTTTTAAGTAAACCAGAGACATACGGCACCTCCATTCCTTGGTATAATTATATCAAAAAAATAGAGGAAAAATCAACCAAAAAAGCAAAAAACCCTTTATTTATAGGGTTTAAGGCAGTTCCTTCTTATAAACAATCATATAATTTGCAAGAACATTTGCATAAGCATTATTACTCTGCAAACGTTCCAGTCCTAACTTCTTTATTTTGTCATTTACTATTCCAATTGGCAATTCTTCAAATTCCCTGTTATTTAAGAGCATACACCCCCCATTGTGTCCAATAAATATTTCTGTATAACGCCCCGAACGTCTTTCTAATTCCCTCATACCTTGCTCAATATCTATGTCATATTTACCGTTATAAAAATTAACATAGGATTTTTCCATTTCTTCTACAAAATATGAATTCCATGCCACGTAAGAATCATCTGTCAAACGATTAGCTAAAACATGTAAGTTCATCTCATTATCAAATTTCACGTCAACTACCGCAACATTCAATTCTTTTTCTTTATCCTTAATCAACATTGCGATTTTGGCTTTATATAATTCTTTACTCGGATTAAAAATATGAAATTTTTGAGATTGCAAGATTCGCAAAAGTAGTGGGGATTATGGAAGCGAGCTAAAGTTGGGTGGAGTAGAATGTAAGCTATCAATCAATTTAGAAGTATATCCCAGTCCTTTTTTATGGTAAAGTATCTGACATTTACCTTTAAATACGTTAGAATATAGGGATAGGGTAAAAATATATCAATGATGAAAGATAGAATAGATAATATCATATAGAAAGCAGGGAAGGAAAATGGCTATAAAGATACTTGTTGTTGATGATGAGAAACCAATAGCGGATATATTAAAATTTAATCTAGAAAAAGAAGGATATGAAGTTGTTTGTGCATTTGATGGTGATGATGCAATTGAACTTGCTGAAAAAGAGAATCCTGACTTAATTTTACTGGATATTATGCTTCCAGGCAAAGACGGAAATGAAGTTTGTCGAGAAATTCGCAAAACTAAAAATATGCCAATTATTATGCTGACAGCGAAGGATTCAGAAATAGATAAAGTGCTAGGTCTCGAACTAGGAGCAGACGATTATGTCACAAAGCCGTTTAGTAATCGAGAATTAATTGCACGAGTTAAAGCAAATTTACGTAGACAGCAACAAGTTGTTGATGAGAATGTAGAAAATAAAAAAGATATTATAATAGGAAACCTTACAATTCATCCAGAAGCTTATAGCGTTTCACGTGATGGAGAGCATATTGACTTAACTCACCGAGAATTTGAGTTATTTTATTATTTAGCACGTCATATTGGACAAGTAATGACTCGTGAGCATTTACTTGAAACTGTATGGGGTTATGATTATTTTGGTGATGTACGGACGGTAGACGTAACGGTGCGACGATTAAGAGAAAAAATTGAAGAAGATCCAAGTAATCCACTATTAATTGTCACACGTCGAGGAGTAGGGTATTATTTACGAAGCCTAAACGAGGAGTAATAATTTTATGAAAAAAGTCGGTTTTTTTCGTTCGATTCAGTTAAAGTTTATCATTATTTATATATTGCTTTTAGTTGTAGCAGTGCAAGTGATAGGTTCGTACGTAGCACGGCAATTAGAAGTTGAATTACTCGATAACTTTAAAGAGTCTATTAATGATCGGATCGATCTACTTAATTACAATTTAGAACAGGCTTTTAGTAAAAAACGGACAGATGATCCGTTAGAACCGACATTGCAAGAAGATGTACAAAGTATCGTCACAGATGTTAATACTAGTTCTGGGATAACGACTATCCAGGTGATTAATAACCAAGGACGAGTACTTGGAACAAATGATTATTTAAATCAAGATATTATTGGAAAAAAGATAACGGAAGAGATTGTTCAAAGAGCTATTAAGTTTCGCACTTCCATGGATAATACAAGTTATAATAGCAAAACAGGTGAGCGGGTTTTCATCCGGGTTGAACCAATTCATGATGCGGATGAAAATGTCCAAGGTGTTATTTATTTAAGCACCTCCTTAGAGGGAGTTTATGGGCAACTTCAAAAAATAAATGAAATCTTTCTAAAGGGTTCAGTCATTGCGCTTGTAGTCTCAGTTATATTAGGTATTTTAATTGCTAGAGCCATAACGAAGCCAATTGTTGAAATGCGGAGACAAGCTCAAACAATGGCACGTGGAGACTTCTCTCAAAAAGTAAATGTTTATGGAAATGATGAAATAAGTCAGTTAGCTGTTACATTTAACCATTTAAATGATCGACTAAAGCATTCCATGGCGACAATTGAAAAGGAACAAAAAAAATTAAGTTCAGTCTTGGAAAATATGACTGAAGGTGTTATTGCTACAGATAGTAAAGGAGAAATTACACTAATTAACGAAGCGGCGGCTAGGTTTTTTAATGAAAATCCTAATAGTTTAATAAGTAAAGATCTATTAAAACTTCTCTCACTTGATGAAAAAGTGGAAGATATCATTGAATTGCAACAAAGTGGATCGATTGTTCTTGATCTTAGTGAAGGTGAGGAAATATTTTTAGTACGCGCAAACTTCTCAGTAATAGCGGATCTTCACCAAGATCAGAAACGAACGAGCGGTCTGATTGCAGTGTTAAGTGACGTTACGGAAGAAGAAAGAGTTGAACAGGAAAGAAGAGAGTTTGTATCTAATGTATCTCATGAATTAAGAACCCCGTTAACGACGTTAAGAAGTTATATTGAAGCTTTAACAGATGGAGCATGGGAAGATCCAAACATTGCACCAAAGTTTTTGGAAGTGACTCGAAATGAAACAGAACGCATGATTCGAATGGTAAATAGTTTATTACAACTGTCCCGAATGGATAGTAAAGAGCTCACCTTGAACCGGGAGAATGTAGATTTTGTACCTTATTTTCATAAAATAATTGACCGATTTGAGATGAATGAAAAAGATGGAAAGATAACATTCGTACGTGAAATTCCTGCTGCATCATATTTTGTTTGGATTGATAAAGATCAAATGACGCAAATACTTGATAATATTATTTCCAACGCAGTAAAGTATTCTCCAGATGGTGGGAAAATCACGTGCAAAATTCAGTTGCAAATAAGACAAATTGTTATAAGCGTCAAAGATGAAGGAATTGGAATTGAATATGATAAGCTAGATAAAATATTTGATCGTTTTTATCGAGTAGACAAAGCGAGAACTAGAAAACTTGGAGGAACGGGATTAGGTTTAGCAATTACTAGAGAACTAGTTGAGGCACATTATGGAAGAATTTGGGTTAATAGTATCGAGGGTAAAGGAACAACTATATACTTTACTCTACCGCTTATTAATGAGAAGCGGAGGCGAGAGGCATGAAATATGAAACAGTAAAGACATTTATTTTAGTTGTTCTTGTAGGAGTTAGTTTTCTATTGTCATTTATCGTGTGGAGCTATCGGCCAAATTATGAAGACTATTATGATGCTAGCTATGTGAATGAAGTAGATGTTGGAGGAGTTGAATTATCGAAAAATGATTTGATAATTCCAAGAGAAGTTATTTTTCGGGACAATCAGCATGTGACAGGTTTTATCAATCCTAATGATCGACTGTTATTTTATAAAAATATCGCATCTTGGATGTTGTACGATTATCGGGTGACAAATTCAAATGGAAGGCCGGATGACAAGAAAAATTATGTTGAATTAATTTTTCCAAGTGCCATACCAGCTGAACTACTTACCAGTTTATTTACGTTCCATGACGAATTTGAACCGCCCAACTGGTCGTTTGAACGGGTGTTTTTAGTTGTTGATGAAGGAAAGGATGAATTAGAATTATTAATACCGTCTGTGGATCAAAGAAAAGAAATCATTGCAAAAATAGAAAATTCAGACGTGTATAATGAGTTATTATCCTATATGCATAATGAAGAAAAATTAGAGGAATTTATTAGTTTTGGAAAAAATGATCACCCAATCTATCTGCCTAAAGAACGTGTAAAGTCATCAAGTAAGACGTTGATAGGTAGTAAAATTAAGCCTGATGTATTTATTGATGCATTATTTAGTAACCCGTCTCTTGTAACGCCAAACACAAAGGAAGCTTATTTTACGGATGGCCAACGAGGAATGAGAATCGACCAAGATGGACGTAAATTAGAGTTTATTAATCCAATTCAATCTTCTTATAGTATGTTAGATTCAATGGAGTTGCTTGATAAAAGTATAAATAATATAAATGAACATAAAGGTTGGACGAATGAATTCTTATTTGAAAAGATAAACAAGCCAAAAAACAATATTCAATTTCGGCTTTATTATGATGGTTATCCTATATTTGATAATCATTCCTTAAGTACTATTGAACAAGAGTGGCGGGAACAAGATTTACATTTATATTCAAGGCCACTTGTGATACTAGGTAATCAACTAGATTCAAGAGATGTTGAGTTGGCATCAGGTCAAGAGGTAAGTAATTATCTTGTAAATGATCAACGATTGGAGATAGAGAACATTCAAGATATTCAAGTTGGATATTCCTTAACTTTTTTAGATGAAGCTCATAGTTTAATGTTAGAACCAAATTGGTTTATATTGTACAAAGGTGAATGGGTAAAGCTTAATTTACTTGATAACCAACAAGATTTACATTTTGAGGGAGGGGGTTAACAATGCATTGGGGTCAGATAAAGACATTATTAATCCTCAGCTTTCTAATTTTAGATATTTACCTTTTTATGCAATTTTTAGATAAAAAAGATCAAGCCGATATAGGAGTACTTGAACAACAGTCATCATCAATCGAGGAACAGCTAAAAGCTGAAGAAATTACTTTTCAAGATTTACCTGAACAAGAATATGAAGAGGCTTTTATTTCTGTTCAGCAACAAATGTTTCGTAAAGATGAATTAAGTAGTTTTAATCGAAGTGAATTTCAAGACACATATATAGCTAATAAGTATTTACTCTTGTCTAAGTTAGACGATCCAATTAAAATTAAAGAAGGCATCAAAATTGACAAGGTTACCGAAATATTTAATAGCATCGTTTATTATCCTGAAGAATATACATTTTGGAACTGGAATAAAGAGCTAAATGTTTTAATATTTTTCCAAAAAAAGATGGATCGTCCCGTTTACTATAATCAAAATGGGCTTGTTCTTTTATTTTTAAATGACGATAATGAGATCACATTTTATATTCAAACAATGCTCGGTGAAACTGAGCCAATTGCGGAAAAGAGTAAATTAATTAAACCTATTCAAGCAATTGAAACTTTATATGGTGCAAGTGAATTAAAATCTGGTGATGATATTACAGATGTTAAGATTGGATTTCATACAAGAGTTCCCTTTGAGACAGGCGTACAAGTTTTTGCCCCAATTTGGAAAGTGAAGGTAAATGAAGAAAAAGATTATTTTGTAAATGCGATTGAAGGGTTTATCTTTTCGACAGAAGAGCAGGAGTTTCTAGAAGAAGTGATACAATCGGCGATTGATAAAATTCAATTATCTTGGGATGACAATACGAACCCGGGGGAAATGAAAGAAGCGTTAAAAGAGCGATTAGAAAGATATCGGGGTGAGTATAAAAAATGACTATGCGCTTTAGTGTACTTGCTTCTGGCAGTACAGGTAATGCGTTTTATTTGGAGTCTTATGAAACAAGACTCCTTGTTGATGTTGGTTTAAGTGGTAAAAAAATGGATCAGTTATTTAAGGAGATTAACGTTGACCCCACTAAATTAAATGGTATTTTAGTGACACATGAGCATAGTGATCACATTAAAGGTTTAGGGATATTAGCTAGGAAGTATAATTTGCCAATTTATGCAAACGAGCTAACATGGAAAGCAATGAAAAAAAGCATAGGAAAAATAAATCCTGATCAATGTTTTCACTTTGAAGCTAATAGTGTGAAAACATTTGGAAATATCGATGTAGAATCGTTTTCTGTTTCACATGACGCAGCTGATCCAATGTTTTTTAACTTTCATTGCGAAGGTAGAAAAGTATCACTTGTAACAGACTTAGGTTATGTTTCTGAGAAAATAAAAAAGACGGTTGAAAATGCAGATGCTTATATTTTTGAAGCAAATCATGATATTAGTATGCTACAAATGGGTCGGTATCCTTGGAATGTGAAGCGAAGAATTTTAGGAGATTCTGGACATGTTTCTAACGAAGACTGTGGTCTTGCACTCAGTGAAGTTATTAAAGATAAAACTAAGAGAGTATATTTAGCTCATTTGAGTAAAGATAATAACATGAAAGAATTAGCGAGAATGTCCGTTGACCAAGTGTTGAAAGAGCGCGATGTAGAAGTTCAATTATTTGATACAGACCCCGAAAATCCAACAGATTTATATGAAGTAGTTTAAATGTAAATAAAATTTCTAAATAAAAAATAGGTTTAAATGATATAATAATGAAAGATATTTTACATATTTTAACTCGGCAGAAGGAGTTGTTATTATGGGTTATTATAATGATAAACCGGCGAATAAAAAATGGGGAGGTTGGTTTCTTCCTATTATTATTGGTCTTGGAGTGGGGATCTTGCTTATGTTAGTCGTTTTTCCAAACTTTACAGGGAAAAACGTAGTATTAGATAATGATGATGAACAAGGGACTGTTACTACTGAAGACGGAATTCGTGAACATATCAATGTAGATGTATCCACACAAATAACAGATATCGTAGAAAATGTATCTCCAGCTGTTGTTGGTGTAACGAATATTCAACAACGTTCAGATTTTTGGCAACAAGGTGAAGCAAGTGAAGCAGGCACCGGTTCGGGTGTCATTTACAAAAAAGAGGACGGTTATGCTTATATTGTGACGAATCATCACGTTGTAGATGGTGCAGATATGCTTGAAATTGTATTAAGTGATGATACAAACTTAGAAGCTGAATTACTTGGTAGTGACTTGTTTACAGACCTTGCTGTTTTACGTGTAAAAGATGATAATATTGATACTACGATAGAAATGGGTTCTTCAGAAAACTTAAAAGTAGGGGAACCAGCAATCGCAATTGGAAATCCATTGGGACATATGTTTGCAGGTTCTGTAACGCAAGGTATTATTAGCGGAAAGCAGCGGGCGATTCCTCAAGATTTTAACCAAGATGGACGACCTGATTGGCAAGCTGAAGTAATTCAAACTGATGCTGCAATCAATCCGGGAAATAGTGGTGGAGCATTAATTAATATAGATGGACAACTCATCGGAATTAACTCCATGAAAATTAGTCAAAACATTGCTCAAGGGATTGGTTTTGCAATTCCAATAGATACAGCACGACCAATTATAGAGGAACTTGAGAAAACGGGAACAGTAACTAGGCCGTACTTAGGAGTGGAAATATACTCATTAGACGAGGTACCTAAAGTAGAGTGGAAAAATACGTTAAAGTTACCAGACTCTGTTGAAGGTGGAGTGTATATTTGGAGCATTGAACCATTATCTCCAGCGGATCAAGCTGGTCTTGATCGACTCGATGTAATTACCGAATTTGCAGGAAAACCAGTTTTAAATATTTTAGATTTACGAAAAACATTGTATCAAGAGTTAAAAATTGATGAAGAAGTAGATATTGTTTATTATCGTGATGGAGAACGATTTGAGACAACTGTTAAGCTAGACGAACAGAAATAATAAGAGAACGCTACTCATATTAGGTTGAGTAGCGTTTTTGTATATAAATCGTGGAATTGATGAGTTAATGCAAACTGTGACATAATGATCTATCACCGTTGGGGAAAAGTGACTCTACCTCCAAGATGTCGAGTCGATCCGCAAGACGTCGAGTCAATTTCCAAGATGTCGAGTCGATCCGTAAGACGTCGAGTCATTCTCCATGATGTTGAGTCGATTCGCAAGACGTCGAGTCAATTTCCAAGATGTCGAGTCGATCCGCAAGACGTCGAGTCAATTTCCAAGATGTCGAGTCGATTCGCAAGACGTCGAGTCATTCTCCAAGATGTCGAGTCGATTCGCAAGACGTCGAGTCATTCTCCAAGATGTTGAGTCGATCCGCAAGACGTCGAGTCATTCTCCAAGATGTCGAGTCGATCCGCAAGACGTCAAGTCATTCTCCAAGATGTCGAGTCGATCCGCAAGACGTCGAGTCATTCTCCAAGATGTCGAGTCGATCCGCAAGATGTCGAGTCATTCTCCAAGATGTCGAGTCGATCCGCAAGACGTCGAGTCATTCTCCAAGATGTCGAGTCGATTAATTAATAAGCAGAGCCTTATGTCACAGTTTATGGATATTGTAGAGAAGGTAAAAGGTCTTTTTTGGTTAAACTGTCAGGAGTCCTAATAGTTTAGCGAAGTATATCAAATTTAAGTTACACACAAATCTCGGTAGTTATACACAATCTGTGGATAAACCTGTGGAACAATTGCTTCTTTGTCGGTATATAGAGAAAAATGTCGAATGAAATCAATATATATGTACTCGACTGTGCATATGTGAATAAACATGTGCATAAGTAGAATTTGGTTTATTAAGAAGTTGTCCACAAATGGGTTTTCAGTTCATTTGTCATGCCAATCTTTGTTTAATAATCCGTAAACTATATGGTCAACATAATGATCATAAAGCCATTCAACTTCCCGGAGACAACCTTCTTTTTTAAAACCTAACCTCTCAGCAATGGCACAGCTTGCCTTATTTTCACTCGCTGCACGTACTTCGATTCGATTCAATGATAATTCATTGAACCCGTAGGAAATTAACGCGGAAACAGACTTAGTCATTAGGCCCTTTCCTTGATATTCTTGCCCTAACCAATAACCGATCGTTCCAATTCTATTTGTGAAATCCAACTTATTAAAACTAACAACACCGACTAATTGATCCTTAACAAAAACACCTGCTGTTATTCCTTGTCGATTATTATATATTTGAAAAGAATTTTTAATAAACGTCATAGTATCAGAATCAGATTGAATTTGATCTAACCATGGTAGCCATTTTTTTAAATGTTCTCTCGAGTCGCAAGTTAGTTTGTATAAGGCTTCCGCATCACGGGCAGATAGCATACGCAATTTAATATGATCATCAACAGTTAATTTAAACAAAAGTACACACCTCAATTATTATTACTTACAAGACTTTTTATTTTTCTTTCATAGATTTTAAAATCCATTTCCGAAAACAAAACAAAGATTACTTTACCAAAATCATTCTTCTCCAAAAATTCTAGAACAGTTTCTAAAGCAATGGATGAAGCCAGCTCAATAGGAAATCTATAAGCACCAGTTGATATCGATGGAAATACTATACTTTTTAACCCATGTTGTGTAGCAAGATCAAGAGCATTACGGTAACAGTTGGTCAATTGTTTTTCCTGTATATCTTTTAGATTTTTATCCCAAATGGGTCCAACAGTGTGGATAACATATTTTGCAGGCAAATTATACCCTTTTGTAATTACTACTTCGCCAGTTTGAAGGTATTCACCATTTAATTCATTTTTACGGATATTTTTGCAAGCTTTAAGAAGTTCAGGTCCTGCAGCCTTATGAATAGCTCCATCTACTCCACTACCGCCTAATAACGATCCGTTTGCGGCATTGACAATTACATCCTTAAATTGCTTTGTAATATCGCCTAAACGAATTTGTATAGTGTTTTTGTTAATTGTATATAGCATTCAATACCTCCTTATTTTATTCATTATACTATATATTGCGAAAGGTTCTCAGATTATTATAAAAACATTAGTTGAAATAATTGTAAGAGTAGTGGAAAAGGCTAAGTTGACAAATAACGGCTTCATATTGTATAGTGAATTCAACAAAGTTGAATAAAAGGAAACTTAGGTTTAATGTTTTTGAATGGTGCTGAAAGCGTTTTTATAAAGGAGAGAATTATATGCGTAGACCAAATAATGTGTTCATCAAAGAAGTAGGGCCAAGAGATGGATTGCAAAATGAAAAAGAATGGGTTTCTACAGATGATAAAGTGGAATGGATTAATATGCTTTCAGAGTCTGGTATAAAAGAAATTGAGTTTTCATCATTTGTTCATCCAAGGTGGGTTCCCGCATTAAAAGATGCTCGTGAAGTTGGTAAAAGGATAACTCGTAATCCTGATGTAACGTACTCTGCGCTTGTTCCAAATGAAAAAGGTCTTGAACACGCTTTAGAAGCTGGCATTGATATGGCATCAGTTTTCATGTCGGCAAGTGAGACGCATAATCGAAAAAACATTAATAAATCCATTGCTGAAACGTATCCTGTTTTAAAAAAGGTAATTGATGGAGCAAAACAGGAGGAAAAACGGGTTACCGGATATATTTCTACTGTTTTTGATTGTCCATTTGAAGGGAAAATAAATACTGATAATGTGCTTCGAGTTTGTGATCGATTATTTGAACTTGGGGTGGATGATCTTTCATTAGGTGATACAATAGGCACAGCAGTCCCTTCGCAAGTCGAGGAATTATTAGAAGCTATATTATATCGTTTTCCAAACAAAGATATTATTATGCATTTTCACGATACAAGAGGGATGGCAATAGCAAATATTGTTACCTCTATGAATTACGGAATTAATCGTTTTGATTCATCTGTCGGTGGGTTAGGTGGTTGTCCATATGCCCCAGGAGCGGCGGGAAATGTTGCAACGAATGATTTGTTGTATTTATTACACGGAGTAGGTATAAATACGGGAATTGATGAAAAGAAATTAGAACAAGCGGCATTTTTTATCCAAGCTAAATTAGAAAAACAACTGCCAAGTAGAGCGCTTTCCTATAGAGACAGCCAAACGAAAAAAAGGAATGAGTTCGTACAAGCGAACGACACGAGAATGATGGAATCTCCACCACGAAAAAGAGAAATAATCTATTTTTTCCTGAAAAACCAATATGATAAGCTTCGGAGTAAAGAGTAAAATATAACAAATCATCATTTTTATCTTTATGATAAGAATGGTGATTTTTTAGTATACTATACATCTCTACATGGAACTTATATTTTATGATAAAATTAGGACAGAGAAGTTTGAAAGGGGAGAATCATCATCAATCTTGATAGTTTAGGGAAAAAAATTAAACAATTACGTTTACGCCAAAAAAAAACTCAACAACAAATAGCGGATGAGTGTAATATCTCTAAAAGCCTCTTGTCTAAAATAGAAAATGGGCAAACTTCTTCTGCGATAGCTACATTATCAAAAATTTCAAAAGTATTAGATGTGCCATTATCTTGGTTATTAGAGGATAATCCGGAACAAGATCTTGTGTTGTTATTTAAGTCTGAAAGGCAATCAAAAGTTGGTGATGAGCATATGGGTTATTCATATGAATTACTAGCTAATCGATCTAGATACACAGGTGTTGAACCGACAATTGTTCATGTTACCCCAAAAAATATTAACTTAAGAGAAGATGCATATACACATACACAAGATGAATTTATTTACATATTAAAAGGGGCGATAGAACTTTTTTATAATGGAACTAAACATTTTATGAAACAAGGAGATACGGCATATTTTAAAGGTACTAAACCCCATTTATTTATTCCAGTTGATAATGAAGGTGCAGAGGTTCTAACTTTATTTATTGAAACGAATGACTAATTCTGAATTTTTTCAAAAAGGAGGAACGTCAAATGTCTATAGATATGATTAAATTTTTTGCTTCGATTATTTTTGCCACGCTTGTCTTAATAAAAATTTTGCCAGGTCGTGGAATTGCGCAAATTACAGTTAATGATTTGCGCGAACAATTAAAAGACGAATCCATTCAATTTATCGATGTCCGTTCACCTGCTAAGTACAATCAATTTCATATATATGGTTTTAAGAACATTCCTCTTAGAGAAATTCGTAAACAAGCCAAAAGGTTATCGAAGGATACGAAAACAGTCGTCATTTGCCAAACAGGAGCAAAAGGGAATGAAGCTTGTAAACGACTTAAAAGAAGAGGATTTACAAATTTGGCAAATGTACGAGGTGGTTTAAGTACATGGGAACCAATTCATATTGATCGATCATAAATAATATGGAAAAAGTGTTTAGTCATAGAGAAACCCGAACTAGATTTTAAAGTTTGTATTAGTTCGGTTTTTTGTTGTTATTTTTGAAAACTTTATGGTTAATTTTGAATACTAATTATCTTACCGCTACGAAAATATATTTAACTGACATTAGGGTTTCTGTTTTAGCCTCCGACACAAGTGTATGTCCTGTGCTGCGGAGGCTGAAGCCATGACAGTTAGAAGATAGTCTATAGGAAAATAACGGTACTGTTACTAGATTAAACATTTTTGTGGTAATGTCTTCCAGCATATAACTATATTTTCAAAATTTCAAATATAGTTTTGAGAAAGGATGTTTTTATGGAGCTTTTAATTGTTTTTTTAATTATTATTTCTGTTTTATCCATATTTACTGTTGTGGTTTTATTTAGACCAAGTAAATCTCATGACATGAATTATAAAGAGGGGTTATTTTATCCCTTTTTCTTTGCTTTAGTTGCTTATGTTACATTGGCTATTGCATTTTTTTTAAATGAAATGTTTTAGTTTTAAAAGTAAAACATTAATTAATTATGGGTGTGATTACTGTATAAAAGATACGAGAAATCTCTCTTGTATCTTTTATCATTATTGAGTGTTTTTATCCGTTATGCTGAAACTGTTTACGTCCACTCTACGTATGAGGGTTGACCGCTATAATAGTAACATTTTAAACTTCCTTTCCTTCCCTTCGTTCTTCTTTGGATTCGTATGCCTATTTTTCATAGATATTTCGTAAATTCTTTTTTAATACCTTCCCACTTGGATTCTTTGGTAGAGCCTCTGTAAAATATACGAATTTCGGAGATTTAAATGTCGATAAGTGTTGTTTACAAAACTGAATGATAGCTTCTTCTGTTAAAGACTTATTTTCTTTTAGGACAATTATAGCGGTAATCGCTTCAATCCAGTAATCATCTTTAACGCCGATTACGGCAACTTCTGCTACTTCTTTCAGCTGATAGATTACTTCTTCTACTTCCCTGCTTGATACACTAATTCCTCCAGTATTAATAATATCTTTTTTTCGATCAACAATTGTAATATACCCTTCTTCATCCATAACGCCAAGATCACCGCTATGAAACCAACCATTTTTAAAAACTTCCAACGTTTTTTCGGGATCATTTAAATATCCGAGCATTGCATGCGGTGTTCGGTGTACAATTTCACCTATTTCCCCTTTAGGTACTTCAAAGTCATTTTCATCGACAATTTTCGTTTCAACATGTAAGGTTGGTTTTCCTGCAGACCCAAGTTTTCGTAATTGATCTTCTGGTTGTAAGGCTGTAGCAAGTGGTGCAACTTCTGTCTGACCGTAAAAATTCCAAAACCGCGAATTCGGCAATCTTCTTGATAATTCTCTTAATATTTCCCGGGGCATAATTGCTGCTCCATAATAACATTTTTCTAAAGTATTTAATTGAACATTGTCGAAATCGGGATGACGGAGTATCGCAATCCATACGGTCGGTGGTGCAAATAATTGTGAAGCTTTATGTTTTTCAATCGTCTCCATAATGATTGCTGGATTCGCTTCTTCAAGGATAATTCCAGTTGCACCAATATAGATGCTTGGCCCTAAAAAGACATGCAGCTGGGCACTGTGGTAAAAAGGAAGTGCATGAACAAGTATGTCACGACTACTCATTTGCCCATCGACTACACTACTTACGTATTCACTAATAATACTTTTATGCGAAAGCATAACTCCTTTTGGTGATGATTCTGTGCCACTTGTATATAAAATATGGGCGAGATCATCATCACTAATATCTACTTCAACGGGTGTAGTTTCTTGGTTATATTGAATTTTAGATAGTGCTATCCATCCCTCTCTAGTAGATTCTGCACTTATTGTTTCTAATAAATATCGCTGTTTTATTGTCGACCCTTTAGCCGATTGGTCAAGCGTTTCCGCATATTCAGTTGTTGCAAATAAACCATCTACTTCTGCATGATTTAAAATATAGCCAATATCTTTTTCCGTTAACATATAATTTATTGGGATTAATACAGCCCCAATTTTAGCTACTGCAAAATTAATAATTACAAAATCTAGGTTGTTTTTGGAAAGTAGTGCTAATTTGTCTCCTTTTTTAATACCCTCTTTCATTAAACCATGGGCGGTTTGGTTGACCAAATGGTATAATTCCAAGTAAGTCACGCTACGATTTTTGTATGTAAAAGCAAGTTTGTCCGGGTATCGTGCGGCCGTTCTTGTCAATAGATCTCCTAGCGTATTTCTCCGTGCACGTTTTATCAAGGTTGCAGATTGATCGTGATGAATGTTCTTCATAGTATCCCTCCATAAAATTTACTTATTATTAGTATATTTCAGAATTTTATTTAAAACAATGATGTTTTCCACATTTAGTTGCGCTTTCACATGAAATTGTTAAAAATACACAAACTATAATTACGTTAAAAAGAAAGAGGTGGAAATAATGGGTAGAGATGAACATAATAAGCCAAAAGGGAGAAATCGTTTTGCGCAAACACCAAAAAATCAAATTACGGAAAATATCGATGTGGAGTTCTCTCATGAAATAGCAGATGAAGATGATGAAGAAGCAATTAGAAGAGCTCGTGCAGCGGATCGACGAGTGAAAGAAGATGAATGATAATGAAGAGCAAAGTTTCTATTTGTATATTTGAAACTGTACGAAATCCTGAGAAGAAGAAAAACCCTTCTACCTAAAATTAGAAGGGTTCCGATTATTTTATGGATAGTAAATTGGTGATCCAGGACCTAAATCGATTCCTAATAAAATCCAAACAATAAGTAAAATTGTCCATGATACGAGGAAAAATAATGAATAAGGAATCATAACAGATATTAATGTTCCTATTCCCATCTTTTTATCGTATTTTTGTGCAAATGCAATGATTAGCGCAAAATAGGTCATTAATGGAGTAATAATATTTGTTGACGAATCAGCAATACGATAAGCCATTTGAGTTACTTCAGGTGAATAACCTAATTGCATCATGATTGGTACAAATATCGGTGCCATCATTGCCCATTTAGCTGACGCACTTCCGATAAATAAATTGATAACAGCTGATACTAAGATAAATACCAATAGAAGCGGTATACCTGTTAAATTAACTTTTTCTAAAAAGTTAGCTCCATAAACACCAACGGCAAGTCCCATATTACTCTCGGAGAAAAAGGCGACGAATTGTCCGGCGGTAAACGCCAAAACAATAAACATTCCCATTGTTCCCATCGTTTTGGCTAACTGGTCAGCCACATCTTTATCATTTCTAATCTCTTTTGTAACCTTTCCATATACAAGACCGGGTACAAAGAATAATAAAGCAATAATTGGTACTAAAGAATCCATGAATGGAGATTGAATAATCGCACCATTTTCACCTCGAAGTGGTGCATTCGGCGGTAAGACGAACAAGGAGATAATGATTAATGTTAGTACAACAGAAATGATCGACCAATTTAGACCTTTCTTTTCAATTGCTTTTAATCCTTCCAATTTCTCACGATAAATACCATTATACTCGCCGAGTCTCGGTTCTACTATTCGATCTGTTACCCATGCACCTACGATCGTTAATAAAAAGACAGATACAATGATAAAATAATAGTTCATTGCAACGTTCATCGTTTCTGCATAGGCAGGATCAATAATTTTTGCTGCATCGATTGTCATACCAGCTAATAATGGGTCTAAAGAAGTGATGATTAAGTTTGCACTAAAACCCCCTGAAACCCCAGCAAATGCAGCGGCTAGTCCCGCTAGCGGATGCCTACCTAACCCGGCAAAAATTACTGCTCCAAGTGGTGGTAAAACAACATATCCTGCGTCTGATGCAACACTTGACATAATACCAGCAAAAACAAGTCCAGCTGTAATGAGTCGCTTTGGAATAAATAAAACAAATCCACGTAATAGTGCACTAATTAGACCTGTACTTTCGGCAATACCTATTCCAAGCATTGTCACTAGTACAATTCCAAGTGGTGCAAATCCGATAAAGTTATCAGTAATTGATGTAAATATATATTGGATTCCTTCTGTGCTTAATAAGTTTTTAACTTCTACAAACTCCCCTTTATTTCCGGGGTGTTCGACACTTATACCAAATGAAGAAACGATTGCTGATAAAATCACTACTAACAACGCTAATATTGCAAATAATGTGACAGGATGTGGCAATTTATTACCAACTGTTTCTATCCCATCTAAAGAACGTTGCAGCATGCCCTTTCTCTTCACCTTGTTTTGTCCCTCCTAAGATACTTTTCTAACGTGTAAAAAAATAATAAAATAACTAACTTCCCTATTATAGGAGAAATTAAACTAAATTTAAATAGTTTGAACAAAAGTAGTAATTATCTTTCTTTTCTAAAAAATATGTTTACTATAAGTGCGTGTTTAAAAAGGAGAATAAAAAGGACCAAGAAGTTCGAGGCGGCGCAGTTTCGAGCAACGGAATGTATGCATTTAGATACATGAGTAGCGGAGAAACAAGCCAACGAAGACATTCGCAGTGTCATTTTTACCGGACTTTTTGAACATCCTCTATAAAAATAACCTCTATTATTAATAAATAGAGGTAAACAAATGATTTTAATATTTAATCTACTTTTTCAATTTTTAATAGTTTGTTCATATCATCTATATCTAAAGCATTTACTATTTTCTCCAAGTGTTCAAATTGAATCCGTTGTCTCTTCCCATTTGCTAATTCACTTAGTGTTGCACGCCTTATACCTGTTTTAATATGTAATTGAGTAACGGATAAGTCGTACTGATACATAAGTTCGTTTAATTGTAATTTAACTTTTCTCAACTATATCCTCTCCAAGCTATTGACTGTACTTATAAGGGTACAGTATAATACAATTAATATTGTACTCTTATAGGTACAAAATATTAGGGAGGTTCGTCCAATGGATATGAATTATATTATGGGAAAAGTAAATCAGAAACTTACTGTATTGGAAATAGAACAGAAAATTATTCATATAGCCATGGGTTTAATGGATGAGGAAGTTTACTCTAGAAACGATGCAGTTATGGATCTAATTGACGTTATTGAATCGTTGAATTTTGAAAATGATGGTCTGTTAAATGAAATAAGGAAAGCGAGGAAGGAGATTACTAGTTACAATCAAAAATTCGACATTTGACAACATGAGAACATACGTTTATAATACCCATTAACAAGTTAAAAAAATACCTACATTTTTTAAGGGGTTATTCAATATGTATATGATTAGTAAAGAGAAAGTAAGAGAATACATGGTTAAAAAGGGCATAAAAACACAAAAAGAACTTGCTAATCAATTAGAGATAAGTGAAAGTCAACTATCTATGTTACTTTCGGAAAATTATAATCCAATAAAAGCCAATGCTATGAAGTTGTGTGAAACATTGGATGTCAAAATTGATCACATAACAGAGCAACTAGAATTTGATTTTGATATCGAAAGAAAGGATTCCGCACATGAATCTCTGCTTAGAAAGTCAAATAACAATACGGAATTTGTTGAAGTTAGAGATATTGAACCAAAATCTACATATACAGTTTTAGAATTGTTTGCGGGAGCTGGTGGATTGGGACTAGGACTTGAACAAGCAGGCTTTGAAACGGTTGGATTGGTAGAAGTTGATAAGTATGCTTGCGATACGTTAAGAAAGAATCGACCTAATTGGCATGTTATTGAAGAAGATATTGTAAAATTAACCGAAGATGGAATAGACCAATATCTTGAAGAACCAAAGATCGGTGAATTAGATCTTTTATCGGGAGGTTACCCTTGCCAAGCATTTAGCTATGCAGGAAAAAAGGGTGGATTAAATGATGTTCGTGGAACGTTATTCTATAATTATGCAAAACTTTTAAATGATCTTCAACCAAAAATGTTTTTAGCGGAAAATGTTAGAGGATTAGTTAATCATGACGGAGGTAAAACTCTAAAAGTTATGTTAGATGTATTTTCTGAAGCGGGTTATAATGTTAAATGGAAAATACTTAAAGCTCTTGATTATGATGTAGCCCAGAAAAGAGAACGAATTGTTATTGTCGGGATAAGAAAAGATTTATATAGAGAAAATAATGATTTAGATTACTTGTTTCCCAAACCTTATGGTTATCATTTAACTTTAAAAGATATTTTAAAAGATGTTCCACAATCGGATGGTGCAAAATATCCTGAAACAAAAAGAAAAGTGCTTGAACTCATCCCTCCTGGTGGGTACTGGAGAGATCTTCCCGATGATATAGCTAAAGATTATATGGGTAAAAGCTATTATTCGGGTGGTGGCAGAACAGGAATGGCTAGGAGGCTTTCATGGAACGAACCTTCATTAACACTGACCTGTTCACCTGCACAGAAGCAAACGGAGAGATGTCATCCCGATGAAACACGCCCGTTTACTGTTAGAGAATATGCACGAATACAAAGTTTTCCCGATGAATGGAAGTTTGATTGCTCGACCTCACAGGCATATAAACAAATTGGAAATGCTGTTCCAGTAAATATGGCAAAAGCAATTGGACTATCAATTATAAATACTTTAAATAAGTTAAACTAAAAAAGTCCTTTTCTTTCAAAGGACTTTTTCACAAGATAAGAAAGTATAAAAATTTTATGATTTTGCTTATCTTACAGCATCAGCCACGTCCAGCTCCAGCGCTTAAGCCATAGCATATCTTTTCGCTGGGACGAGTAAGCGGAGTCCCAGATCTTTTTGGTGGGACGAGCTTTAGCGCAGTCCCAGACATCGCGCTTCTCCACTACGATAAAGAAGACTTGCCGACTGGCTTGTCCAGAGGCTTAGTCGCACTTATACCCTTGCGGTGAAAGCGGGCATCGGTTCACTAACGTTCACCGTGTTTCCTTTATCTCCGCTGCGAAGCACTCCAGTTTGTACGTTGCTGAATGGGCTTGCGCTTTTTTGTTCGTTACAAGATGTTTGTTTCAATTTCTTTTGCTAGAGTATCTATTACTTCATTAACGAGATCTGATGAATCAAATTCTAAGGCAATCTCACCCATTGATTCCCCTAAAGAGTGATAGAAATCTTTATGGCCAGTTAGACGATGCCAAAATTCTTGCCCAATAATAACGGGATGGTCATTATTAATAGTTTTATAATGTGAACTTAGTTGTTTAGGAGTTCCTAGAATACACCGACTATAAGGTCGTTTAAGCCAATTTGTAGATTATTAGTTCGAGCAAGATTTCGGATGCCGTTAAAATGATTTTTAATAGTAGTCACATCATCATGGTTAATCGTATTTGGATCGGCTTTAATTTGGCAATATTTTTTTCGTCCATCTAGTTTATCGATAAATTCAATATCAATACCGGAAGTAGTAGAAGCAAAACCGTCTTAAATTTCACTACAATATTTTTGGAGCTGCTGACCAAAACTTGTATTTATGGATGTACCTAAAACTCGTGGATAAACCAATGCCTTTGCGATACTTTTTGCATCGCTCTTACCGGATAAATAAACAGCTTTATAAACATCCAAAAATGGGTTTAAATTAAATTCTTTTAATGATACTAGTTTTTCCGTGTTTTTAATATGGTTTTTTACAATTTCGTTTTTGAAAAAGTGCTTAAATTTTGCAATAATTTGATTAAGCTCTTCTTGATTTAGTTTTTCTTTGCTCATAATAAAACCTCTTTACTTTTATCGTCTTTTATTCATCGTATCATTATCTGGGTGCTCTCCTAGTAAAAAAAACGAGGCTAAGAATTCCTCGTCACCCTTCGTTTTTCTTTTATCCTCTCTTATTGTTCTATAAAATTTTGGAAATAATTTATATCAATATTTTGGATTATAAAAAAGTTAAGTTTTGTTCTAAAAAACTATCTTTAATTTTATAAAAAGATAGTTTTTTAAGTAATTATTTATTTATGGTAATTCTACGTCGAGACGTGTTGAGTCTGCAGTATCTACTCCACTTGAAAACTCAATTGATAAGAAGTCAGGTATAGAGAATGTAGGTTTTATAGCATAAGTAGTGTGACCGTATTCGGCATAGACAGATAGGTTTTTCTTACCGTGATTATATACTTCAAAGTCAAAAACTCCAGTTCCGGCATACCAATAATTATTATCTACAGCCATATCAAATTTGTAGCCGGCTCCAAATGTACTAGAACCATCATTTTCAAGAAAAGTTGCTGGAGGTCCTCCCCTGAAACGTTGTGGGTTATCAACATGATAATATCTTAAAGCAATTTCTTCGCTTTTTATTAGATTCCAATCATTCCAAGTGAGAGCTACAATATCTTGTCTTTTAATCAGAGGAACACCATGCCAATCAAATCTATATCTAAACTTAGCATTTGTTTTATCTTCAGTGTTCGAGTATTCAATACCACGATTTGTTATTTGGAGTGAAGCGTTGCTGCAAGTAGTATTGTTTCTTTCTCTGTCCCTTTATAATTTCTTAGTAGTTTTATTTGGTCATCAGTATATCCCATTTTTTTAGGTCTTCTTTCGGTAAATCTTTATATTTTTTTAAATGTTTTGGGTACTCTTCTTCGATGTTTTTTATTATGTTTAATTCTGTCTGATTATATCCGCTTAATTTGAGGGTTGAATTGTCTTTTTTGGAGAGTTCTTTCAACATTTCATATTCATTTATTGTAACTATATTTTCGTCGTTTTTTTCTTCTGCTAAAATAATATTTGGTGTTAATAATATGACAGCTAATAAAAATAAGATAGTTAAAATTTTATTCATGATAATTCTTCCTATTTTTTTTTAATTTGTTCTACAATGTAAAGAGTGCAACCAACTATCAATCCACTTAAGAAAATAATACCGAGATATATTGGATATATGTAAGACTGTGTTACACCACCTCCTGAAGAAAATATAACATTAGATATAAAGTTGCCAAATATAAATACAACTAAATAACATGTAATCATTGTTATAACAATTGCTCTCATAATTTTTAACTCTCCCCAAAAGTTTTAAGATTAAATAAATTTTATCACACTTTACTAGATATAGAAAAAATGAGAGATTTTGATTCTATTAGTAAAATTTAGTTAGTATAAATGTGAGCTATATTCCTAAGAATAAGTTAATATTAGTAATTTTCTCTTGTTTCAGTTTTAGATTTTCTTTTTGGATTTCAGCAACTTCTTTAGATACTTTAGATATAAGAGATTTTTTTGTTATCCTCCATTATTTCAGACTTATAGATAGACTTTTTGAATTAATTGTCAAACTCCTCTTTTTTTCTACAAAACAAAAAACACACTTATAAATGCGTATTATTTTCTTTTTAAGCCCTAACTTTTGTAGATTGATAGATATTGTATTCATTAATTCTGTTGAATTGAAGGTAAATAAAAAATTTGTAAAAGCCAGCTTAAGCCAGGAGAGCAACTAACTGTATCTGCTAAATATCTTCACCCTCATACACCAAATAACCTTTCACTTAGTGTTGGGATTGGGAGTATAAGTGTATCAGGAACAGCACTTTCTTATGATGATTGGACTTGGAGAACTAATTTCACTTTAAATTAGAGGTTAATAGATTAACTACTAAAAAAAGTAAGTGTTAAAGCTTTTAATTACAAAATACCTACTAACTTAAAAAGTTTGGTAGGTTTTTCTTTTTTTCAGCAACAAGTAAAGTGAGAATTAACATAATAGCAAGTAAATTTTTTTCATTAATTTATCTCTTCTCAAAAAAAGAACTTGAAAAGTCACGCATTTCTCACGTAATCTTTTTGGGTTCTTCCCATTACTTATATATTTGTCTGCATTATAACCTTAATTCAGAAAAATACACAATATCACAATCCATGATTTAATAAAAATTCTTTGCTATTCCTTCCTTTACTAACTATAATCAAGAGAGCAGTTTGAAAAAGGGGTGTCACAATGATTCGGCGTTTTTTCTCTTATTATAAACCGCATAAACGGTTATTTATTATAGATTTTACAAGTGCTGTTATTGTAGCTATTTTGGAACTTGCTTTTCCCGTGGCAGTTCAATGGTTTATCGATGATTTATTACCGGGTAATAATTGGGATCTTATTGTGAAGATAAGTATCGGGTTGTTTTTCATTTATTTAATAAGTACATTCCTACAATATATTGTTACCTATTGGGGGCATAAGCTAGGTCTTAATATAGAAACAGATATGCGAGAAGACCTTTTTCACCATGTACAGAAACAATCATTTCGTTTTTTTGACAATACAAAAACCGGTCATATTATGAGTCGAATCACAAATGATTTGTTCGAAATTGGCGAGCTTGCTCACCATGGACCAGAAGATTTATTTATTGCTGTTATGACGTTTATTGGTGCTTTTTGGATAATGATTACGATCAATGTACAGCTTGCACTAATTATTTTATTTATCGTTCCAATCCTCATCTTTTTCATGACGTACAGCAATATTAAAATGAGTAAAGCTTGGCGGTCGATGTATGAAGATATAGCTGGGGTTAATGCTCGAATTGAAGATGCAGTTTCTGGAGCACGCGTTGTGCAATCTTTTACAAATGAAAAGTATGAAATGGCTCGTTTTAACGAAAATAATCAATTATTTCGTAAGTCAAAATTGGGCGCATATAAAGTTATGGCGTTCGTTCATTCCAATATTTATATGTTAATGCGATTTATTACACTAGTTGTTTTAATTGTTGGTGCGTGGTTAAGCTTTAATAATAAGTTAACGTATGGAGAACTCGTCGCCTTTGTCTTATACGTAAATGTTCTATTTAAGCCGATTGAAAAAATAAGTGCATTACTTGAATTATATCCAAAAGGAATGGCGGGATTTCGCCGTTTTATTGATTTACTGGAGATAAATCCTGATGTAAAAGACAGAAAAGGAGCGAAAAATGTTGCTCATTTAAAGGGGGATATTTCGTTTAGAGATGTGACGTTTACGTATGATAAGTCACAAGAACCAGTGCTTAAGGAAATGAGTTTTGATATTAACGCAGGCGAGACAATTGCATTTGTTGGTCCTTCAGGTGCAGGTAAAACAACGATTTGTTCACTACTTCCTAGATTTTATGACGTACAAAAAGGCGCCATAACAATCGATGGAATAGATATTAGAGATATGACGATGCGATCACTTCGGAAACAAATTGGTATTGTTCAACAAGATGTTTTCTTATTTACTGGAACGCTGCGTGAAAATATTGCTTATGGAAAATTAGATGCGACAGATGAAGAAATTGAAGATGCAGCAAAACTGGCACATATGGAAGAATTTATTGCTGAACTACCAAATGGCTATGAAACCCAAGTCGGAGAACGCGGCTTAAAGTTATCAGGAGGTCAAAAACAGCGGATTGCAATCGCGCGCATGTTTTTAAAAGATCCTTCTATTTTAATTTTGGATGAAGCGACGTCTGCACTTGATACAGAAACTGAGGCGATTATTCAAGAAGCATTAATGAATTTGTCGAAAAATCGGACAACATTAATTATAGCCCACCGGTTAGCGACAATTAAACACGCTGATAGAATTATGGTTGTTACAAAAGATGGGATCAAAGAAGAAGGAAGTCATGAAGAATTAATTGATCAAGGCGGTATATTTGCCCATCTTCACGAGATTCAGCTAAGGTAGTTTTGTTTTAGAATACGTCAATATAGAGAACGAAATTATGAAATACCACGAACGCTACAAACACAGATGTTTAAAGGAGTGTGAAATAAATTAGTAAGGATAGGCGGGAAATCTATCATATTGGTGTCATAACTATCTTTTTGTTTAAAGACCTTACGGTAGATTTTGATATTTATCTAATAATACTTTTATTATTACTTTTATTTATTTTCATGTTTGCAGGTAATGATAAAATAAAAGTTCTTAAAAAAAGACAAATATATGGAATTGCATTAGTCCATGCGATCGTGATTATTCCAGCAGTTTCACTGTTGAGCTTCACCTTAAATGATATTATGATAACCTTATCAGATGGATGGTTAAAGTTAATAATAGAAATTGTTGTTCGGTTACTATTCATTCTAATTGTATTTAGGTTATTATATAAAGGCTCTATGAAAATATCAAAAGGAAAGTTTCCATCAAATTTTCCTTCAAGTAAAAAAGAGTCCGCTTCGTAAACGGACTCTTTTAACTCCCAATTAATTCTTTCTTTTCCTCTGTTTGTCTACTTAATTCCTTAACTGCTTTAATACGTACAGCTGGACTGACAAATTCTTCTACTTTATTCACGTTATTATTTGACTCTCTTATTGCAATGTGTCGTTGACTGAACTTCGATGGTGAGTCAATTCCACAAGAGGCGCCTAACATAAATAGTCCTTCACGCATTGTCTTTAAGTAGTTAGCTGTTCGGAACCGTTTTTCTTGTACAACAACACCTGCTTCTAAATGTGGTAAGTGGGAAGTGATCCCTACAGGGCAAAGGTTTGTATGACATTTTCCCGCGTTAATACAGCCAACTGTATTCATAGCTGCTCTTGCTATATAAATTAGGTCTGCTCCAAGCGATAAAGCAATTGCCATTTTATCAGCAGTTGCGAGCATACCTGATGCAAAAATTTTTACTTGATCTCGAACGCCATATTTCCTGAGTGTTTGGTCTAAAATATGGATTCCGGAATAGATTGGTAGACCGAGGCTATCAGCCATTTCTTGATATGTTGCACCTGTTCCGCCTTCCGCTCCGTCAATGGCAATAAAGTCAGGGTGCTTACCGGTTTCTTTCATGTAGTGTGCTAAATCTTCAAATGAGTTGTTATCACCTGCCACAACTTTTATGCCAACAGGCTTACCGGTAATTTCTTGCCAATGGGTTACCCAATCAAACAGTCCCTCCATACCAGAGAATAACGGAAAACGGTTTGGGCTTTCAACATCTTTTCCCATTTCAACGCCTCTAATTTTCGCAATTTCAGGAGTGATTTTTTCTTTCGGTAATTTTCCACCGCGAACTTTTGCACCTTGTGCTAACTTCAGTTCAATAGCTTTTACTTCAGGGCGTAATGCGTTTTTTAAAAATGTTTCTTCATGATATACACCATTTTTACGTGCACCGAATAGTCCTGAGCCAATTTGAAAAATTAAATTAGCTGTTTTTTGTTCTAGAACACCTTGTTCAACTAGTTGATCAATATGAAACATGACACCTTTTCCGAAACGTTCTTCTAAATCAAAATTTGAACTATTAGGATTTTCATCAAGAAAATCAACTATTTTTTCACTTAAACGATCCCTTAATTCTTGCTCTTTATCAATCACATCATATACACGGGATAGATGATATGGTGAGATGCCACCTTCACCAGTGTTCATATAACTTCCGCCACTTATTGCAACTCCTTGAGCTAGTGCTTTAACAGCGCTTTTGGATAAGGCACCATAACTCATTGCTGAAACGCCGATTAGGCCTTTAACATGAAAAGGGTGCTTTCTATCTTTTCCAATGACAATCTGATTTTCATCTGTTAAATGCCATGGCTTGAGTTCCACTTGGTTTCTTTTCTCTTTTCGACTTGTTACAGACTCATTTAGTATTTGATACGTATACGATTTGTAGAGCTTTTTATTATCTATACTTAATTCGTCTACGTTTAATGGAAACATAGAATTCGTTAAGTAGAAACTTGTTTTTGAAAAATCTTTTTTAGAACCAAAACCAATAACTGTATTTGCATATTTTCCCGCTTTTGCAATCGTTTCTTGTGTATCTCGGTCAACTGGTCTTCCTTCTTTATCATTTAAGAACCAATACTGTCTAAACTCTGGACCGACCATTTCAAAGATATATCGAAGCCTTCCTAAAACAGGATGGGTTTTTAAAATCGAGTGTTGATTTTGATACTTATCTTTAATAAAAAAATAGATTAGAAGAATTATTAGTCCATAAAAGAGAATTAAGGGTAACATTTTGAATATCGACATGAATATTGACAGTTTAACCACCTCATCTCCATCATAACACCATTTTATTTATCTTAAAGTTTCTTATGTAGATATTCGCCCTTTATCTAATAAAAGTATAAGACTAATGCTTTTTTTAGATTAAACAGATTAATAAAGTTTACCTTATTTGGCTTAATAAAATAATTCCAAACTATTAAACTCTTTTTGTTTTTATTACCGAATGATAATGGAGATTTACGGGTTTGGTTTGAAGTAGACAAAATTACCGAGGATGGAGAGTACTTTTATTTAAAAGGTCGAACAAATTTACTTAAAGGTAGTATAATAAGTGGTGGTATTCAGACAGATGGGGTTCAACAGGCGAAACGAGCGTAAATCCAGATGGTAGTTTTGATATGAAAATTGAGTATAAGTATTCGGAGGATCCATATTTTACAATAAAATTTGATCCATATGCTCAATGGGAGATAATAAGAGAAGCGTATGGATATGATGGAGAAAAGCTAGTCGGAAATCTGGTTGAAACATCAAGGTAATAGTCAGCATCTGGAAGCAATCATCGAATATGAACATGAAAAATAATAGAACATAAAAAGACTCTCTACCCCAAAATGTAGAGAGTCTTTTGTGTACTTTTTAGGTTAGAGCGCTGAGTAAGAGTTCACGATTTTACAGTTTTATAAGTAACTACTTTTCGTCTTTGGGATACGTTGGAAGAGCTGTTCGTTATCTGCGTCTTCGTCGGCGCTTTCGTCTTCATCTGCGTTTTCATCACTGTCTTGACCTTGATCAGTTCGCCACACCCCCATTTTCATTCATAGCGGTGTCTAATAAGACATGAGAGTTTTGAACACGCACTGGAATAATAAAACTCCCTCTTGGTGATAATTTTTAAATTAAACATTTCTACAAGCTAAATGGGAATAGCTTTTTACAAATTACAAAATGTATTGCTCCCTCCCTTCAATAGATTCATCAATAAAAGGCCTGTTTTTTATCTACAAATAATCTTGTTAATATTCGCAGTGACCTCTCTGCTTGTACTCTACTATAGCGAAAATAAAAATCGATACAATAACAGAAATTATACAAATTTTTTAAAAATCATTACTAATTGTTACAGGAAAAATAATCCTATAGTCCCGCTATTCCTCCGCAAAGTAGTCGAGCATTTAATTATTTCATATTTCAACATTTTCTGCTGTAAATAGATTGAAATTAATTTCACTATACGGTGTAATAAAGAAAGGATCTACGTAACCTAAAATATCTATTTGGAGAGAAAATACATTGACATATAAACAGTTAAAGTGGTTTATCCTTTTAATTCCAACTGTAACAGTAGGTTTGTGGGAATATGTAAGGCATGAATATTTACTGCCATATATATCGATGGATTTAGGGAACTGGTTAACACCATTTATCGTACTTTTTGTTACATTAACGCTATTAACACGTTTTTTTACAAAATTAGAGCGAATGCAGGAACAATTAAGAACGGAACGTGCGGAAAAAGCAGTTTTGGAAGAAAGAGAACGAATAGCACATGATCTCCATGATGGGATGGCACAATCTTTATTTTTATTATCCGTTAAAGTAAAGCAACTCGAAAAACTTGATGTGTCTGAAGTTGATAAACCTAAGTTAACATCATTAAATAAAAGTATTATCGATATTCATCATTATGTACGGTCTGGATTGGAGAATTTAAGAAAGCCTCCTAGTAAACATGATTTACTTTGTGAAGAATTATTAAATAAACATATTAAAAAACTTGAAAATGAATCAAATATGGAAGTGAATACATTATACGAAATAAATAATGAAAAAATATCAAATAAAGAAAAGACGGAATTAGTAGCCTGTATTGGTGAATCTCTTGTTAATGTTCAAAAACATGCGAAGGCTACTAAGGTTATGATCGAAATAAAGATAACTGACAAAGAGCGTTATATCAAAATTAAAGATGATGGAATTGGTTTTAATGTAGAAAAAGTTCTTAAGGAAGACCACTACGGTATTAAAATGATGCAGGAACGTTGTGCTAAAATAAATTGGCAATTAAAAATAAAACGAAAAGAAGCAATGACGATCCTAACTTTTATGCCAAATAAAGGAGCCTGATATAAATGGAAAGCCACGTTAGAATAATGATTGTGGATGATCATCCAATGGCAAGAGAAGGAATGAAGGACATATTGAATGAAGAAAAAACATTCAATATTGTAGGAGAGGCAACGACTGGAAAAGAAGCAGTAGAACAAACCGAAGCGTTAATGCCGGATTTAATTTTAATGGATATTAATTTACCCGATCTTAACGGAATGGAAGCAACTAGATTAATAAAAAGTAAATATCCATATGTAAAAATTGTCATGGTGACAGTTTCCGATGATATTGTTGATTTGTTTGAGTCGATAAAGAACGGTGCACAAGGATATTTACTAAAACACGTGGAGCATGATTCGTGGATTCCTTATTTAAAAGCGATCATGAATGATGATGTTCAGATAGATAAGCCGATTGCAAAACAGATATTACAAGAGTTTTCCAACCACCATTTGATAGCAGAGAATAAAAGAGATAGCCTATCAACACGTGAACGAGAGATACTAACATTGGTTGCTAATGGGTTGACCAACAAAGAAATATCGTTTCGATTAGAAATTTCGGAGTATACGGTTAAAAATCATTTGAAAAATTTATTCCAAAAATTACACCTAAATAACCGTGTACAATTAGCCAAATATGCTTATGAACACGGCTACTTAAGGGACTCTTAGATTTTCTTCTATTGCATTAAAATAGAGTCGCTGAAATGTTTCATATAAACCAAGATCACTGTAATCATGGATAGACCCATTACTAATGACTTCACCATTACTTAAAAATATCACTTCATCGGCAATTTTCTCTGCGACATGAAGGTCATGGGTAGCAAAAACAATTGTTTGTCCGGCCTCTTTAGCTTCTACCATAAGATTAGAAAATTCATTTATCCAGTATGGGTCTAATCCATTAGTCGGCTCATCTAACATTAAAATTTTTGGATGAGCTAAAAGCGCTTGAGCGAGTAAGAGCCGTTGTTTCATCCCTTTTGAAAACGTACCTACTTTTTCTTTTTGTTTATCGAGTAAGCCGACTGTTTCTAACATTTCACTTGTCCTTACATCATTTATGTTTTTCAGTTTTGCATAGAAGCGAATCGTTTCTTTTGCAGTAATCGATTTTTGGAATCGAAAGTCATCAGGCATATAACCGAGTTCATTTGAAAAGTGTTTTTTATGTTTATGTTGCTTTAGTCCATTAATCGTTACCGTACCAGTCGTTGGTTTAACTAGACCAATAATTAATCGGATTAACGTACTTTTTCCAGCACCGTTACCTCCACATAATGCAAGGATTTTTCCCTTTGTTAATTGATAAGTCAAAGGTGCAAGTAATTGTTTTTTCCGTACACTTTTTGAAAGATTATTAAGTGCAATTGCAACATCATTTTGCTTCAAGTTTATCTCCCCTATTCCAAATAAATCCACCAATAAAAACTGCTGCAAGAATCCAGCAAATAAAAATGCTAAAGAAAATAACTAATCCATAGTCACTCGTTGCCCAAGTGATCCACATATCATAATCAGCACCAAATGCAGAGCCTGCTCCTAACCTCATAATCGAAAAAACACGTACAAACTCAGCTGGATTAAAAATTGTCAGCACTTGTAATGTTGGTTGGATAAGTTTATAGGATGGCAAATGGCTCAGGGTTCCAATAATTAATAACGGCCAGATAATAATCGTTATAAACCATACACCGATACCAATGATAAGTGTTTGCCAACGATTTTTTGCAAATGAGCCGATTAATAAAGCGATACTTAAATAAACAAGTGCTAATATAGCAGAAAATATCCAAAAGAATAGTAGGCTTGAAAGTCTAAGGGCTTGGTTAAATATTACTGTAATGATACCAGCGAGTCCGAAACTGAAAAAGAGCATTGTTAATAAAATGACCGCAAGTCCAATCCATTTTCCCCATAAAAAACTATAGGTAGATAGTGGATAAGTGGAAAGCAATTCCCAGTGCCCATCCTCTTTTTCTACTGCTACGGAAAAACCGCCTAACAAGAGGGTAATGAGCGGTAATAAATATAAAATCATATTTATTACCGTTCCAGTCATATCTGTGTACATTAAAGACGTTGCGACACCGGAATGTAACAGTAATATACCAATGGTAAATATAGATAACAAAATTAAAAATGAATAGGTCCAAGAGTTTCTAAAACCTAATTTAATTTCCCTTTGAGCTACGGTTAAGCTACGCAACGTCACATCATTCCTTACTTAGTATTATTCCTCCGTGTGTTCATCATGGTCTTCATGATCTTCGTGTTCCCCATGATCCATCGATTCTTTATTCATTTTCCATTGGTGATTAGCAAGAGCATCTGCATCTAAAATTTCACCTATTCCTTCATCCTCGTTAAAAGCTTCTGCATCTGCTTTTTCCTTAAATGAAATGACACCATACGCCATTGGGGTTACAATTTCCTCATCATAGACAAATGTGGCTTCTTTTAGCTGTATCCATTCTTCAGTGTTGAAATCACGGACAAATTCAGCTCCAATATCATCTTCTCCATTCTCTTCTTTCCACTGATATAGACAGCCTAAATCATCAAATTTTAAAGCTTTGTCATTCGTTAAAATAATTTGAGTTGCATGTTCATTCTGTGGAACTGCCATTGCACATACTTCACAAACGTCTGTATCATGAATGTCTTCCGGTTCGTATGCTAACTCTTCCGTTTCTGTTATATCGGCATTTGCGTCATCCGAGTTCTTCGTAGTATTATTATTTGTTTCCTTTCCACATGCTGCTAAAACAATGGTGAAGATTGCCAAAACGATAAACATAAAGTTACATTTTTTCATTGTTTTCTTGCCCCCATTAAAATAATCGTTATACTCATACCTAATAAAATTGAACTACATAATAAAACTGCTTCTTGATTCCCCGTACCTGTTGAAGCTACGGCTAAAGGGTTTTCCATCAGTGGAGATAAATCGACCAGACGCTCATCAACAGGTGTGTGTAATAATTGTTCGAGAAATAACATGCCAGGTGAATAAAATAATAAACGATAAGGTGGATATTCATTTGTTAAGTGAAGGTAAAATGGATCAATCTCATAGGTCAAATTACTAATTTTGTCACCAGTTGCATCTAATCCAAAATGGTCTCCCCAATAATTTTGATTCGTATTATTATTAGCGCTTTCTTCAGCTTGTCCTTGAACGACATTCGCTGTAAAAGCATTGCGGGTGATCGTATTGTTTTCTGCTCGTTTAAATTGAATGCCAATAAAATTACTCTGTATATTATTAGATGATAAGTAGTTATGATTGGAGTCTTCAATGAATATTCCAATACGATTATGCGCTATTTCATTTTGAGTAATAGTTGCATTGTTAACATCGAATAAATACAGCCCTAAGGATTGAACATTCGTTTGATTGTATTTAATGATGTTACTATTGACTTTTGTCCCATTTGTTCCCATAACCATCATGCCACTAATATTTTCATACGACTCATTTTGTTCCAACGATGTGTTTTCTGTAAACATCAAGTGGTATCCATATCGTGAATGTGATACATAATTATTGTAAATTGATGTTTGATTACTACTTTCAATATAAATACCATCCTGAACATCTGTGATATGGGTGTTATGAATGGAATTATTATCTGATTTCCAGACATCAATCCCATGCTGACGGTTAGGTAACGGTATCTCCTTTTTCCCATTGATCGTTATTTCAGATAATTCATTGTTATCTGCTTGATCTAATCGAATACCATAACTGTTTGTATCAATCTGCAGATTTTTCAATGCACTATCTGTTCCTTGGATTAAAATTGCTGGTGAATCATTTTCGATAGTTTGATATTGTAAAGTTATGTTCTCCAAGACGATGTTGCTAGCCTGGATTGAAATTATTGGTTGTTGTGAGTTATTTTGTATGATGACGCCTTTTTCCCCAATAAGATGTATCGGTTTATCAATAGTAATATTTTCTATATAAATTCCTGCATCTAATTGAATCTTGTCACCAGGATTTGCTTCATTAATTTGTTGCTGAATGGTTGTAGCCTCAGCTTTAAAACTGATTGGAAATACAAAGAACAATAACAAACTATAACATAAAATAATGGGAACCCCTCGAATGTACATCTCCCCCTTTCTCGAACGTGTATGATCAGCTTACATATAAGAATATCACGTGATGTTTTTTTCCATATGACTCTTAAGAGCTATAAAAAAGTCATATTTAGTAACGAACTGTGACGTTATGGTGAACTTTGTTAAGTTTTAACAAACGACTTATGTAATAAAAAAAGCGAAAACCTAATTTGGTTATCGCTTTACCCTCTATTGATTAATTAAATTTTATTGTTCTCCGCCTTCTCCAACTGTAACTTCTTTTTTAGGCATTGTGTGCAGATGTTGAGCATCTGTATGTGCATACATTTCAAATACTCCTTCATGTTCAAATGTATATTCTGCAGTATATGTTCCATCACCATTATTTTCAGCTTCGAGCATATCACTGTTATCTTCATCGCCAGATTCCCAAACTTCAAAGTTAACTTCTGCATCTGTTTCTATATCGTCCCCGTACATAACCTCTGCTTTTAGTTCTACTGTCTCCCCAACCTCTATTGACTCAGGTACAATAAAATCGACCTCGAGTGGAAGTACTTCATCCGTTTCTTCCTTGTTTCCCCCACATGCAGTTAGAATGGTAAGCACCAAAACAGTGAAGATTAAAAAAGTGAATCTTTTCATGTAAAACACTCCTATGATATAATTTTATAACTTATAAAAGTCCTTTCTTTTCGAGCTTATTAATATCGGTTAAAATTTCATCAATACTCTCCGCTTTAATTCCATCATACCCTTTGATAACTTCCCCTTCTGGATTTACTAAGAAGAAGCGGGTATCGTGCATTACTTGATCATCCCCATATTCTGGCTCTTTTAAAAATGCACGAAATGATTTAATGGATAACTCTTTAATAGTTTTCATATCATATCCTGTTAAAAAGCTCCATGTATTAAAATTTGCATCATATTGTTCCCCATATTCTTTTAAAACTTCAGGAGTATCGAAATCTGGATCAACACTGAAAGAAACAAATTGTATACTTACATCTTGCTCTTCCAGTTCTTGTTGTAATTTGGATAGATTACTTGTCATTGGTAAACAGACTGTTTCACAATTTGTGAAAATGAAGTCTGCGATCCACCACTCTCCATGTAAGTCATCTAAACTTAGTGTTTCATTATCTTGAGTTGTGAAAGAAAAATCAGCAACGTTTTCTGACATATTTGTGTCAATTGGAGGTTTATTACAAGCATTCAAAAACTGTATGATTATTGCCATTCCAATTAACAAATGCCATTTCTTCATGTCATTCCTCCTCGTAAACAATCAAAAAGTCTATTCATGGCAATGAGGAGCCCCTTTCATTTTTTGAAAGATAACCTCTTTTGCTTCCTCAAAAGTGTAAATATGTCCACCAAATCCTTTTACAAACTTTTCAGCATGTTCCTTCCATTCAAAAGTTATGACTTGGGGTTGGCAGCATCCAATGTCTATCGATGTATCCATAACGAAAAAGGCTAAATGTGCACTAATCGTTGTTTGCTTGAGGAAATCGGCACAAATTGCTTGAATTACTTCTTGTTCAATCTGTTTATGGCGTAATAGTCCACAGTGAGCACAACATGCAACTTCCATTTTATCATTAGACAAAATTAACCTGTAAGCAATTTTTTCTTGAGTGGGTCGGCTGCAATATACACACATGTCATTAGCTTGAGAGTGGATTGACTTTGCTAAAGAAACTCCTCCGAAAGTTTTAATAACTATTCCCTCTTCTACTAGCGTTTTTAAGTCACGGTGAATCGTCATTTCTGATACTCCAAGTTCTTTACTTAAATCTGTTATTTTAACATTTTTCTTTATTTGAATAATTTCTCTTATTCGGTGGAGACGCTCTATAGGTAGCATGCATACTCCTCCCCTCGTGAAAGTAGCTTAGACAATAACAACTTAACACATACATTAACATATTTTCACAAATACTTCTCAAAGTAAGCGTGAATTATCTGTGAAAAAAGTGTGACAGTTATTATTATGGAATGCGTGCATTTATTTAGAAATGAATAAAAGAGGATGTTCAAAAAGTCCGGTAAAAATGACACTGCGAATTTCGCACGAATGCTTGTTTCTCCGCTACTCATGTATCTAAATGCATACATTCTGCTGCTCGAAACTGCGCCGCCTCGGACTTCTTGGTCCTTTTTATCCTTTTTGAACACGCACTAAAATAGGATTTGAAATTTCTCATTAAAAATGATATTATTTTACGTTGGTTGAATAATTATTATGTTTTATGAATAATTATTTTTCCTTTGAATTTTTAGGAGTTGAATCAAGTGAAGGATAGAACTTATACAATAACAGATTATTTGAAATTTATTATTCCATCTCTATTAGGAGTATTTTTATTAACAACTCCTTTATCGATAAATGGCGAAATAACTTTAGTCGTTGCTTTATGGACGGACTTTATTGAAAAACATTTAGGTGCTGCAATGCCGACTATTGCAGTTTCTCTCATTTGTATATCATTTTTTGGTGCTGTGCTTACAAGAATTATTCAACCTGCTTTTGTTTTACAAAATAGTTTTCTTAGAGCGGTATTTTTTGTTGGTTCAATTGCTTTAACGACGAGAGGACTGGCGACTATATTTGGGTTATTTTCTCTGTTTCAATGGGGACCCGAATGGATATGGTCAAACGATACAGGCGGAAATATCTTATTTGGATTATTAACAACACTAGTGGCAATTTTCTTTTTTGCTGGATATGTTTTACCTTTATTGCTCGATTTTGGTCTATTAGAATTGTTTGGGACAATTATGAAAAAAGTAATGCGCCCTATTTTTACGTTACCGGGACGATCATCTATTGATAGCCTTGTCTCCTGGTTAGGTGATGGAACAATTGGAGTCATGTTAACGAACAAACAATATGAAGAAGGTTATTATACGAAGCGGGAAGCCGCTGTGATCGGGACAACATTTTCCCTTGTATCAATTGATTTTACGATCGTCGTTTTATTAAAACTCGATTTAGCCAATATGTTTATCCCATATTATGGAACGATTATTATTGCTGGACTTGCAGCTGCCATCATTATGCCGCGAATTCCACCATTATCTAAAAAGGCAGATACCTTTTATGAACATGCTAAACCCCATGAGGAAGAAGTAATACCAACTAATGTTTCCTTATTTAAAAGGGGAATGGAAAAAGCCGCAGAACGGGCAAAAACGACAAGATTTGTTCCAGTCTTAACAAGTGGAACACAAAATGTTTTAACGATGTGGCTAGAAGTAGTGCCGGTAGTTATGGCGATAGGAACTATTGCGACAATTATTGCAGAATTTACGCCAATATTCGCATGGCTTGGTGCTCCATTTATTCCGCTTTTACATTTATTACAAATTCCAGAAGCTACAGCTGCAGCTCAGACAGTTGTTGTTGGGTTTGCAGATATGTTTTTACCAGCGATACTTGCTAGTGGAATCGAAAGTGAAATGACACGTTTTGTTATTGGTTGTTTATCGGTTACCCAATTGATTTATATGTCCGAAGTAGGTGCATTATTATTAGGTTCAAAACTACCATTAAATATGAAAGACTTAATAATCATTTTTATTTTACGTACTTTAATTACATTGCCGATTATAGCTTTGATGGCGCATATTATATTCTAAAAGACAGCTACAAGAGAAAACTATTAAGAGTTTTTCTCTTGTTTTTCATTGGCAGATAAGAAAGAAAACTTTCTTATCCTGTATAAGTGCAACTGGGCATTCGCTATTAGGCTTTGCGAACACCCTAGTTTTCTAAAATTGATTTAAGGCTTTTCGTATTATAGAGTAAATTTGGTAATAATCTTTAAAAAATTCCATCATTCCCTTTAGTGAAAGGAGTAGCCCATCATCGCAATTTTATACTTTTTCATTGGCTTATTGGCATCGATATTTGGAGCGCTGGCAGGACTCGGTGGTGGAATTATTATTAAGCCGGTTCTAGACTTTTTTGGTCATTATGAAGTAACAACTATCGGTATTTTATCTGCTGCAACTGTGTTTTCCATGGCTTGTGTTTCCTTGTTAACTTCAATTAAGTCAGATGTTAAAATCCATTTAAAGTCGAGCTTCCTAATAGCAATTGGGTCAATTACTGGCGGTGTGATCGGTAAACTACTATTTAATTATATTGTACGTATTATTGGTATCTCGGATGTTATTACCGTTTTTCAAGATGGGATCATTGCAATATTAATGGTCGTAATTTTTATTCTCGTGAAAAATAAGGAAAAAACTTCGTATAAAGTTGACAGTCAATGTCTCATTTTAGTAATTGGGTTTATTTTAGGAATGATTGCCGCTTTTTTAGGAATTGGTGGAGGTCCTTTTAACGTGGCAATTTTAGCGTTGTTTTTTTCAATGGGAGCCAGAGAAGCAGCACTGAACTCCATCTTTATTATTTTCTTTTCCCAATTGTCATCGCTTCTATTTACAACATTTACAACTGGTTTTAGTGATCTTGATTTAACAATGCTTCCATACATGATTGTAGGTGGAATGTTAGGTGGATTTTTGGGGAGTTTGTTTTCAAAGAAAGTGAACAACCAGTTCGTTGAGAAGATATTTAAGGTTGGTATTATCGCGATTATTTCAGTTAACATATATAATATTGTTAGGTATTTTTTCTATTAAAACAAATATTAGTTGAAAAAGGAGGAGTAATTTTGAAAAAAGAGTTAAGGAGTTTTATTGTAACCGCTTACGCGAAAGCTCCACAAAACACCTCAATGTTTGAAGTATTTAAGTATATTGGTGTAGTTCTTGAAATTGATAGAGAAAGTAGAACGATTATCAATGCAGAATTTACGTTTATTACTGATCTAGCAAAAAATTATTTCAGCAGGTTGGTTATTGGTCATAATATGGATGAAGGTGCAGATAAAATCCTTAAAAAGATTGAAGAAAGCTATTTTGCTCCCTCATCTAATAGTATTATTGTTGCAATAAGGTCGGCGTTTAGAAGATATGAAGAAAGAGCGAAACAAATTTTGGATTAATTACCTTGAAAGTAGAGCTTTTTTTAAAATGAATTTATTGATAATTGCAAATTTTCTTGACAAATGAATTTCAAATAGTTATAATGTAAAAAATACAATAAATACGCAGAAATAACGTTTTTTTAAATATGAGAACCGTAGCCGTTTCTCTTGAATTTTAAAAATACTTAGTTTTTCTGAAAGTATAAGGTCTTTTTAGTCCTTTCTACTTTTGGAATGCTAAGTATTTTTTCTTTTCCAATCACCTTATATTCTCCTTTTTTAATGTGACTAGTTGCTTTTGATAGAAATTGTCCAATTAACTATCTATTTTTGTAGTTACTGGCTGATTGGTAACATGCTACTATTTAGTAAATTAAATTAAGGAGTGGGTTTATTTTGGATATTAAAGAGTTTAGAAATTGTATGGGTCATTTTGCTACTGGTATAACTATTGTTACAAGTGAGACTGAAGCTGGTACACATGGATTTACAGCAAACTCGTTTACTTCTATTTCACTTGATCCAATGCTCGTTTTAGTTTCTGTAGATAGAAAAACGAAAGCGCTAAACATATTAAAAGACAATAATTTTATTGTAAATATACTAAAGCAAAACCAACAGGATATCGCAATGCACTTTGCAGGCCATAAGCAGGATACTGAACCCTTTGAATGGGAGGAGGGATTGTTGGGTAATCGAATTAAAGATTCTTTGGCTTATATAGAGTGTGTGCCTTGGAGGACTTATGATGGGGGTGATCATGTATTGTTTTTAGGCGAAGTTAAAAGTTTTGAATATAGCGGCGGCAAGCCTTTAGCATATTACCGTGGTGAATTTTCTGAGGTTGTAACAAAATAACTAATCTTGTAAAAAAGATACTTCAAAAGAAAGGAGGATTTCTTTGAAGGCAGATCAGTTAGTTTTTGAGAATTTAATTGATTTGAATCCTACCATTGGTAAAATTTCTTTTAATGATAAGCGAATGTCATTAGTATCTACCGAAGCACTAGGATTATTTCGTCGGGACTTAATCAATACACTTGGAATGGAAAGAACAAAAGGTTTTTTGATGCGATATGGTTGGGCTTGTGGTGTAAGAGATGGTAGGGAGATTGCATCCATGTATCATTGGGATTCGATTAAAGAATTGATGTTGGCAGGTCCAGTTCTCCATACATTGCTTGGAGTAGTGACGGCAAATCCGGATAAAATTGAACTTGATGAAGATTATTTGTGTTTTACCGGTACGTGGGAAAATTCGTATGAAGCATTGGAACATATTAGCCATTACGGACACAGTGAAGATAATGGTTGCTGGACACTTGTTGGCTATGCAAGTGGCTATTTGACAGAAACATTTGGTAAGGATGTCATCGCTTATGAGTCACAGTGTATTGGGAGAGGAGACCCTATTTGCCGATTTGTAGCTAAAACATTAGACGTTTATGATACACAAGCTAATAAAATGATGAAATATTACAAGGCAGATTCGATTGATAGAGAACTTAACCGTATCCAAAAAGAACTTTATGAGATTAATCAAAATATCATTGAATCAGATAAAGTCCATCAACAACTTACAAATTTTCTTGTAGAAGATAAAGACATACAGGAAACAACTAGTTTTATAGCAAACATCTTAAATAAGAGTATTGTAATCGATTATTATAACAACATAATTGAGAGTGCTTTTGTTAAAGAAGCAGACAAGCAAAGCTACACAAACTGGACGGATAAATTCGTTTATAAAGAAGAAAAGAAAAATGAAATTCGCACATTTCCCATCCGTACTAATAATGTTAATTTAGGAAGATTAGTTGTAATCAGTAAAGAAAAAATGACAAATCGAGATGAATTGATTATCAACCGAGCCTTAAGTATTTTTACCGTTCAAATGTATCATCAATGGAAAATCACCCAATCTCTATGGAAAAAGAAAGAGAACTTTTTTGAGGAAATGTTAAACAATACTAATGTCAGTCAAAGTCACTTTGAAAAATTTACACATCTATTTCACTTTCATCCAAACCAGTTGAATCGTATACTGTCAATCAAAATAAAATCCAAAACAAAATTAAGAGAAGCAATCCAATATTTAAAAGTAAATTACCTTTTAGGGGGAAAGGACTATTTTATAAATAACGACAATATAATTATAATTTTATCGGAAGAAGAAGCAGAGAATCCAAAGTCGTTTTCTTATAATTTATTGGAAGATTTAAAAGAAAAATTTCAAAATACTCAATTTTATTTAGGAATTGGCAGGTGTGCAAATAATCTCTCGCTTTTACGGGAAAGTTATCAAGACGCAAGTTCTCTCAGCGAATTTAATATGTTAACAAATCCAACAAAAAGTCATATTTCTTCTTATGAAGACATGGGGTCAATCATGATGTTTTTAAAAGGAGTAGATCAAAAGGAGTTAATTGGATTTTATAAAAGAACAATTGGTGAGATCATTAGATATGATGAATTTAATAAATCGGATTATTTGATGACGTTAAAAACATATCTTGATTTTAACGGAAATTTGCAACAAACTGCTGATCGGCTCCATTTATCTATCGCCGGTTTGCGTTATCGAATGGAACGGATAGAAAGTTTTTGTGGAATTGATCTAAAAACTGGAGAAGGGCGCTTCAATTGCCAATTAGCTCTTCAAATTCACTTTGCAATTTCATTAAGAAATGAACAAGCTACCTTTGGATAAGCTTGTTAACCACAAAAAGAGAAAGAAAAACTTTAAATTACAATAGACTTTTGCAGTTACTTATTTCCCAAATTAGGTAGATAATAAAAGCATAAATGAAAGCGCTTTATTATAAAGGAGGAACTTGATTGTCGAACCAAGTAAAAAGACTGCCGATAACAGGGAAAGAATATTTAGAGAGTTTAAAAGATAATCGGGAAATTTGGATTAATGGGGAGCGGGTTAAAGATGTAACAACACATCCAGCTTTTCGCAATGCTGCTAGATCAATCGCTCGTATGTATGATGCTCTTCATGAAGAAAAAACGAAAAACATATTAACAACTGAGACGGATACAGGAAATGGTGGTTACACTCATAAGTTTTTCAGATATGATCAGACGCGGGAAGAACTTGTAAATTCGAGAGATGCAATTGCAGAATGGGCTAAATTAACATATGGCCAAATGGGTAGATCGCCAGATTATAAGGCTGCTTTTTTAGGGACACTGGGAGCAGATCCGGACTATTATGCACCTTATGAAGATAATGCAAGGTTCTGGTATAAAGAAGCACAAGAAAAAAATTGGTATTTTAACCATGCAATAATAAATCCACCAGTAGATCGTAATAAGCCAATGGAAGCAGTTAAGGATGTATTTGTTCGAGCTGAGGAAGAAACAGACGAAGGAATTATTGTCAGTGGTGCAAAAATGGTTGCAACGGGATCTGCTCTTACAAACTATAATTTTGTTGCCCATTATGGTGCCGTTCCGGTTGGTTCTGAAGATATGGCTTTAGTGTTTATTGCACCGATGGATAGTCCAGGAGTTAAACTTATCTGTCGACAGTCATATGAAATGCAGGCAGCAGTAATGGGAAGTCCTTTTGATTATCCATTAAGTAGCCGTTTCGATGAAAATGATTCGGTACTCGTTTTCGACAAAGTGCTTATCCCATGGGAGAATGTTCTTATTTATAAAGATGTCGAAAAAGCAAACAGCTTTTTCCCAGAAAGCGGGTTCTTACATCGTTTTACTTTTCATGGAGTTACTAGACTATCCGTGAAGTTGGATTTTGTAGTTGGGCTTTTAATAAAAGCAGTCCAGACGAACGGCACCGATAAGTTTCGCGGTGTACAAGCAAATGTTGGAGAAGTTATCGCATGGAGGAATATGTTCTGGGCTTTAAGTGATTCAATGGCGATGAATCCAGACCCTGGTCCAAATGGTACATTCCTGCCAAATTTAAACTCTGGTTTATCCTATCGAGTATTTATGTCAGAAGGCTGGCCACAAATAAAGGGAATTATCCAAAATGTAGTTGCAGGGAATTTAATTGTACAGCCTTCTAGTGCATCAGATTTTAAGAATCCTGAGTTAAGACCGTTACTTGATCGATTATATAGGGGATCAAATGATATTACCGCCCATGACAAAATAAAATTAATAAAATTACTCTGGGAAGTTGTTGGATCAGAATATGCAGGTCGTCATGAGCTATATGAAAGAAATTACTCCGGAAACCATGAGAATATCAGGTTAGAAAACTTAGGTGCAGCTCAAGATAGCGGCAATGCCGACAAATATATTGCTTTTGCTGAACAGTGTATGGCCGATTACGATATTGACGGTTGGGTCAATGATACTTGGGTTAATCCAGATGATGTAAATTATTTTAAGGAACAAATGGTCTAGAAATAAGTTCGAAGTGACTGTGATGAGAATCTGTAAAGAAAATGAACTCAATCTTTCGGCGTCTATTTTGACGATTGTTGCTTTTGATGGAATGCATCTTGAACACCAATCTTTAGTTATACAAATGGTCAATACTGCCAAAAAGAAGGGGGTACCGTCCGTCGCCATCGTTTGCATATTTGACCAGCTATCGGGAGCCAACTATCGAAGAAAAAATAGAGTTGAAGAAACAGTATGAAGTAGTTTAAGTCGTAGTTGCTAGGTTTACTAGAGAATATGCTTTAAGAGTTCCGATAGAGTTTATTCACGAGATGAAACAGCTTCACTCCAAAAAAGTAATAATCGGACAAATTTTAAGTTTGGGAAGAATCAACAGGGGGATATCAATTTCTTAACAAAACATTGTAAAGTTATCGTTCAACCTTTCGTTTTGTGAGAGCACAATGAAGTTATCTCTTCAACGAGAATTAGAGAACTAATAAAAGATAAAAAAGTTATACAAGCAGAGACCTTATTAGGTAGGAAAAGCAAAGGAAAAAATTTAGGAGGAGTTAATAATGAGTGAAAAAGTAATTCAAAAAAATGCAAGGGTAGAAGAGGTTTATAACTTATTTGTAAAACATATGAAATCGTTTCTAAAAGAGGCAAATTTAAATCATGAGGAGTATACAAACTTTGTGAACTGGGCTGATCGCTTAGGGAGAGAAGGCGAGCTTCCTCTTTTTGCTGATGTATTCTTCGAGAGTCATGTATTAAGAGCGATGTATACAGATAAGCCAGGTACGCAACCATCCCTTTTAGGCCCCTACTATATCGAAGGATCACCTTTGATAGAGAGAGAGCCTGGAAAACCTTTTGAGTTAACGCAACGACCTGATGAACAAGGAGAACTGTTCTATTTTAAAGGAAATGTAAGTAATGTCGATGGTAAGCCGTTAAAGGATGTAAAAGTTGAAATGTGGCAAAATGATGCCTCTGGAAAATACTCTGGATTTGATTCAGATGCTCCACGATATAATATGAGAGGATATTTTTATACAGACGAAAATGGAGACTTTGAAGTAAAAACTATTGTTCCATTACCGTATTCAATTCCAGACCAAGGACCAACAGGCGAGTTTCTAGACTATATGGGTCAACATCCGATGCGTCCGGCACATCTACATTTTATGTTTGAAGCAGAAGGACATGAAACACTCATTACACAAGTATTCTTTGAGGGCGATGAGTGGCTTGAGACAGATGTTGCAGATGGTGTTCGTCTCGATCTGTTAACGAAACTTGAAGATAAAGGCACACATAAGGAATCCACACTGAACTTTGTAATGCGTAAAGCTTAAATACTGTAGAAGTGGGCTGTCTAAAAAGTGATTTATGATTCTGTTGACAGCTCCTTTTTCATAGGTTAATAGAAATAAGATTAAAGCTTGCAATTTAGCAAGCTTTTGTAGTTGAAATCAATAGATGGAGGTTACTGATGAGTGTGATAAAAATTAACATGATCTATACAGAGCTTTTAGATATCCCGATTAAAAGACCTCACCAATTTTCGACGGAGAAGGTATTAGAAAAAAGCTTTGTATTAATAAAAATTGAATTGAGTAATGGAGTTGTAGGAATAGGAGAGGGTACAACACCTGGTATCTGGTGGAATGGAGAAAGTGTTGAAACGATGAAGCTTGTTATTGATAAATACATCCATCCGCTTTTAATCAATGAAGATATTACTTATATTGAAAGAATATTGCAACGAATGAATAGGCAAATTCGTGCAAATTCTTTTGCAAAGGCAACAGTAGAAATGGCTCTATTCGATGCACTTGGCAAATTATATAAAGTGCCAGTGCATCAATTGTTAGGGGCTCTATATCAAGACAGAGTTCCTGTCCGCTGGGCTCTTGCTACTGGTGAGGATAAAGGAGATATACAAGAAGCAAAAGCTTGTATTGTAAACAACGAATATGTCAATTTTAAAACAAAGTCTGGCAAAGAACCGCCTGAAGATGATGCGAAAAGAAATCTTCGTATAGCGGAAGGAATAAATGGAATATCCTCCATTGGAATTGATCCAAATGGTTCCTGGGATAGAAATACAACAATAAAATGGATGGAACATTTTTTTGAAGCTGGGATTGATTTCCTAGAACAGCCTTTGACACCCTATGATATGGAGGGGGCAGCAATGCTTGTAGATATGAAAAAGGTACCTATCATGGCAGATGAAAGTCTTAGTACTGTTGAGGATGCATATACATTAGCTAAAGAAAAAGCAGCAAATATATTTTCTTTAAAAATTCATAAGTCAGGCGGAATGAAAAACACGATTAAAATTGCAGGTATTGCAGAAGCAGCGGGTATATCTTGTTTTGGAGGGACATCACTTGAAAGTTCTATTGGAACAGCTGCTTGCTTACATGCCTTCGTAACAATTTCAAATTTAGATTTTGGCAGTGAATTATTTGGTCCGAGATGGTTGGCAGATGACCCGGTAAAACAACCATTAACAATAAAGAATGGTTTTATTCATATACCAGATAAACCTGGGCTAGGTGTTGAAATAGATGAAGAAAAGGTAGAAAAGTATCGAAGGAAAGAACAAGGAGAAGTGATTGTATGAGACACTTAAAAGCACCTACTCTTTCATTTTTATGTGATATGGAATTATCTGTTGAAGGAGCACATTTACCTGGGAAAACTCCAATTGGAAATAGAAGAATTATCCGAGTAACAGGTGGGAAATTACGAGGAGAAAAATTAAATGCAGATATTATGCCAGGCGGAGACGATTGGATAACTGTTCAGGATGACGGGACGATTATTCAAGATGTACGCATCCTACTGAAAACCGAAGATAATGCATTAATTTTAATGACGTATCGAGGTATTCGAACGGGATCCAAAGAGGTGCTTGAGCGGTTGGATGCTGGGGAAGAGGTCGACAATAACGAATATTATTTTAGGACAGCACCAATTTTTGAAACAGCCGCTCCAAAGTATGACTGGTTAAACCGTAGAATATTCGTTTCAAACGGAATCAGGCTACCAAATGGAGTTAACTATTCCATTTATACAGTTGAATAAGGATGGGAGGCAGGAAGTGAGGGTGAAGAACTTTATTACAACGAATAAAGGTAGTACTTTTTACATTTTTGATTCACCGGGCAAGAAAGGAACGATAATTGCTGTACATGGTTTAACAGGGAATCATAAACAATTTTATCATTTTCAAAAGGCATTTACTGGGGAATATCGATTTATAAGTTACGATATGAAGGGAAGAGGAAATAGTGATCACGCCTTAGCAGAAACTTCTATTTTTACACATGCAGAAGATTTAGTTGATCTTATTGAAACACTCGAAATTGAACGACCTATTTTAATGGGGTATTCGATGGGTGCTTATCTTTCTGCTCTTGTGGCAAGTCGCCTTCCTCAAGTGGAAGCGTTAATTTTACTGGACGGTGCAGGAGAAGCTGATGAGACTACACGGCAGCTTGTTTTGCCATCATTGAAACGATTGGAAAAAATTTATCCATTTGAACTTGATTATGTCGAGGAAGTAAAAAATCTTTACACAAATTTAAATGTGCAGTGGAACGATGTATTGGCTGAAAATGTGAAATATGACATTAAAAAGGTCAAAAATGGTTGGAAGCATAAATCGAACCCAGGTTTAATTAAACAAGACTTTGAAAGCTTTTATAGATTTGAACCTGATAAGGTGTGTACAAACATTTCTTGTGAAACATTTTTATTAATCGCAACTGGCAAGATTTTAGGTAAATCACCTTTGTTTCAAAATATTGGCTATAACAAAACTAGAGAGGCCATTTCAAATATAGAAGTACATAATACAGATGTTAACCATTATGAGCTTATTTTCAATAAACAGCCTGAAATTATCGAACGAATTAGTAAGTTTTTAACAACTAGAGGGGGAAAATAATGGATTTAAAAAGAATTGAAAAAACCGAGGACGTCATTAAAAAGGTTAAAACAGGTGACACAGTTATGGTTGGTGGATTTGGCCTTATTGGAAGCCCTCTCACATTAATTGATGCACTAATCGAACATAATGCGACTGATTTAACAGTAATAAGTAATAATGTCGGTGAAGCTGGAGAAGGCCTAGGGTTACTGTTAAGACAGGGAAAGATTAAAAAAGCGATTGGTTCTTATTTTACAAGTAATCGGGAAGCGGTGCAATTCTATAATGAGGGCAAATTAGAAATAGAATTACTCCCTCAAGGGACGATGTCTGAGGCAATTCGTGCAGGAGGCGCCGGAATAGGCGGATTTTATACAAAGACGGCTGTCGGGACTGAGCTGGCTAAAGGAAAAGAAACGAAAGTAATTGAAGGAGAAGTATATTTATTTGAAAGATCCTTAAAAGCAGATGTAGCCTTAGTGAAGGCTTTTAAGGCTGATCAAAAAGGAAATCTAGTATATTACAAAACAGCTAGAAATTTTAATCCAAATATGGCAACTGCAGCGAAATTTGTTATTGCGGAAGTAGATGAAATTGTTGAAGAAGGAGAACTTTCACCAGAGGCAATTGTAACACCCCATTTATATGTGGATGCAATAGTAAAAAGTGAGCTCATCTTAACGAAGAAAGGAGTAGTTAAGCGTGAATCCTAAAGAGATAATTGCAAAGCGTACAGCTAAAGAACTAGTCTCCCACTCGGTTGTTAACTTGGGGATTGGCATTCCTACTCTTGTTACTAATTATTTGAACAAAGAAGACTATTATTTACATACTGAAAACGGACTTTTAGGTGTCACGTCTGTTGAGGAAAAGGACATTGATCCACTGCTTGTTAATGCGGGAAAGCTTCCTGTGGGGGAAGCAATTGGCGCATCGTATTTTCATAGTGCAGATTCATTCGCGATGATTCGCGGAGGACATGTAGATGTAGCTGTTCTAGGAGCTCTTCAAGTTGATGAAAGTGGGATTGTTGCAAACTGGGCAGTCCCTGGTAAAGGAATTATTGGTGTTGGAGGTGCGATGGACTTATTGACAGGTGCCAATAAAATAATTATTACGATGGGGCATCTATCAAAAGATAGTTCACCGAAATTTGTAGATAAATGTTCGCTTCCAATTACGTCTACTCGAAAAGCAGATATGATTATTACGGATTTAGCAGTGTTTAAATGGGAAGAAACTGGCTATGAACTTATTGAACTGATGGGAGATACCACTTTAGAAGAAGTAGAGAAAAATACTACGGCAAAATATACCGTACGTGAAGCACTACAAAAGGAGAAAAGCAAATGAGCGAAGTAGTTATTATAGATGCAGTTCGTACCCCAATTGGTAGATATAATGGTGTTTTAAAAGATGTTCGTCCAGATGATTTAGGTGCTGTCGTCATAAAAGCATTGTTAGATAGAAATCCAAACTTACCGGTACAGGAAATTGATGATATTATAATTGGAAACGCAAATGGTGCCGGAGAAGACAACCGTAATGTTGCTCGTATGTCCCTATTGTTAGCAGGGTTACCTCAGAATGTCAGTGGAACGACAATTAACCGTCTTTGTGGATCAGGGCTTGATGCGGTTAGTATGGGAGCTAGATCCATTTTAGCTGGTGAACAAGCTATCGTTATTGCAGGGGGAACGGAAAGTATGACCCGGGCTCCTTTTGTAATGAGGAAACCAGAAGTTGATTTTCCCAGAGGAAATATGGAAATGTTTGATACGACCATTGGCTGGCGTTTTGTCAATCCTAAACTACACGAAATGTACGGTACAGACTCGATGCCCGAAACGGCTGAAAATGTAGCTAAACGATACAATATTTCTCGGGAAGAACAAGATGAATTTGCTCTATTAAGCCAAGAAAAAGCACGAATTGCAATGGAAAACAATCGTTTTAAAGATGAGATTGTTCCTGTCATATATCAAGATCGAAAAGGAAATGACACTTTCGTTGAAGAAGATGAACATCCGCGTCCAACGACAACAATAGAGCAATTAAGTAATTTAAAACCGATATTTTCAGATGGAACTGTTACGGCAGGGAATGCGTCTGGTATTAATGATGGGGCTTCTGCGTTATTATTAATGAGCGCTGCACGGGCAAAAGAACTCGGTTTAACCCCGATTGCTAAATTTATTTCTTCAGCTACAGCGGGAGTAGAGCCTGCTGTTATGGGGCTTGGGCCAATTAATTCGACAAAAAAGTTGATGCAGAAAACAGGATTATCAGCATCCGACTTTGATCTAATTGAACTAAACGAAGCCTTTGCATCTCAATCAATCGAATGCATCAAACAATTAGGTCTAGATCTAGATAAAGTTAATGTAAATGGTGGAGCGATTGCTTTAGGGCATCCCTTAAGTGCAAGTGGAGCAAGAATTTTAACAACACTTGTCCATGAAATGAAGAAACGAGATGCCAAAACTGGTCTAGCAACAATGTGTATTGGAGTCGGGCAAGGAATTTCAGTAATGATTGAAAACTTAGATTAATAAAAAACGTTAAGCAGGAATTCCCTCCTGCTTAACGTTTTCTTATTTAATATCAATTTTGCGCGGTTTGCTCTCTTTACTTTTTGGTAGTTTAATAAGCAAAATGCCGTTTTTATTCTCAGCCATTATTTCATCTGGATTTACATTGTCAGGTAGAGTAAAAGAGCGGTAAAAAGAACCGTAACTTTGCTCAACAACATGCATTTTATTTTCTTCATCTTCTGATTCTGTTTTCTGCTTACGCTCCCCTTTAATAGACATTGTATTTCCTTCTAGTTCAATATTAATGTCCTGTGGATCAACGCCTGGAATTTCTACTTCAACTAAATAATGGTCTTTTTTTTCTTCAATATTACATTTAGGGGTAAAGCCTTGATTCATAAAAGATGGAGTCGGTATAAAGGAATCATTAAAAACACGTGAAAATAATCCGTCTACTTCATTTTTTAAACGTTGGATCGGATGTTCATTTGAGTTCCATGGTTTCATTGATTGCATAATACATTCTCCTTTTAAAATAGTAGTCATAATTATTTTACCACACAAATAATAAATTAAACTTGATAAAATACGATTTTTATTAAGAAATAGTGACATTTAGAGAGAGAACCAAATCTTTTTTTGACTATATGTCTTAAAAGAGTCATTTCAGTTGAATTTTCTATCATTCCTTTTAAAATATATATGGATAAAGTATTTCAAAATAGGAGGAGTTTACCGAATGGAGAAGAAGCAATTCCAAGCTGAATCAAAGCGATTACTTGATTTGATGATTAACTCTATTTATTCGCAAAAAGAAGTGTTTTTACGTGAATTAATTTCAAATTCCAGTGATGCAATCGACAAAATTTACTATAAAACGTTAACTGATGACTCACTTACTTTTAATCGTGAAGATTACTACATAAAAGTAGTACCTAATAAAGAAAACAATACGTTAACCATTTCCGATACAGGAATCGGAATGACGCAAGAAGAATTGGAAGAAAATCTTGGAACAATTGCAAGAAGTGGTTCCCTAGCGTTCAAAGCTGAAAATGAGATGGAAGAAGACTTTGATATTATCGGTCAATTTGGTGTAGGATTTTATGCTGCGTTTATGGTAGCTGATAAAGTAACCGTCGTAAGTAAAGCATTTGGAAGTGACCAAGCTTATAAATGGGAATCAGAAGGTGCAGAAGGATATACGATTCAACCGGCAGAAAAAGCAGCAGTTGGTACTGAAATTACATTAACGTTAAAAGCGGATACGGAAGAAGAAAAATTCAGTGATTTTTTAGAAGAATTCCGTTTACAAGAAATTATCAAAAAGTATTCTGACTTTATTCGTTATCCTATTAAAATGGATGTGACAAAAAGTAAACCGAAAGAAGATAACGAAGAGGAATATGTTGACTATGTGGAAGAAGAAACAATCAACAGCATGGTTCCGATCTGGCGCAAAAATAAAAGTGAATTAACAGACGAAGATTACGAGAATTTTTACCAGGAAAAACATTATGGTTTTGATAAGCCGTTAAAACATATTCATACAAGTGTAGACGGCACCATTCGTTATCATGCAATTTTGTATATCCCTGCAACAATGCCTTTCGATTATTATTCTAAAGAATATGAAAAAGGCCTGGAACTTTACTCTAATGGCGTCTTAATAATGAATAAATGTGCAGATCTTTTACCAGACTATTTCAGTTTCGTAAAAGGAATGGTTGATTCCGAGGATCTGTCGTTAAATATTTCTCGGGAAATGTTACAACATGATCGTCAGCTGAAAATGATTGAGAAAAATATAACCCGAAAAATTAAAACAGAGTTGCAAAACATGCTGAAAAACGATCGAGAAAAATATGTAGAGTTTTACAATGTATTTGGCAGACAGCTTAAATATGGTGTGTACAGTGACTTTGGACAACATAAAGATGTACTACAGGATCTCTTGATGTTTTATTCTTCAACAGAGGAAAAACTCGTTAGCTTAGCTGAATATATATCACGCATGCCCGAAGACCAAAAATATATTTATTATGCAACAGGAGAGTCTAATGAGCGTATCGCAAAACTTCCTCAAACAGAAATGGTTGCAGAAAAAGGCTATGAAATTTTATATTTTACCGAGGATGTCGATGAGTTTGCTATCCGCATGTTGATGAACTATAAAGAAAAAGAATTTAAAAATGTTTCTAGCGGCGATCTTGGTCTAGAATCGGAAGAAGAAAAGAAAGAAGCTGAAAAAGAAGCATCCGATAATAAAGAGTTATTTGAAAAAATGAAGGAAATTTTGTCGGATAAGGTAAAAGAAGTGAAAGCGTCTAAGCGTCTACGTTCACATCCGGTCTGTTTTTCTACTGAGGGCGAAGTTTCCATTGAAATGGAAAAAGTGATGCAACAGATGCCAGATGGACAAGGTGTTAAGGCGGATAAAGTATTAGAGATTAATACGAATCATGATGTATTTAACTCTCTAAAAGATGCTTACGAACAAGATGAAGAAAAATTAAAACTATATACAAATCTACTTTATAATCAAGCAATGCTTATTGAAGGTTTGCCAATCGGTGACCCGGTAGAGTTTACAAATGATATTTGTAAAGTAATGGTTTGATCGAATAGTGACTGAGACAAAGAATGTATGAGTGATAAGAAGAATCCGAACTGGAATATTAGTTCGGATTTTTTCTATTGTCTAGGATTGTGCGGTCAAGAATCCTCCTCATTTCAATGGGGAGATGAATGACAATGACCGCCTTCTTTGTACTAGTTGAATGACTATTGATTATAAATAAACATCATTATACACTATATGAAAATGTTTCAATCACTAGTTATTTAGAGTGCAGTATAATAAATAAATATACTAAAGGGCTAGGTCATTATGGAACCTGTTTTATGGATAGGTGTATTTAGTTGTTTTGCTGCAGCCTTTGCTTTGTTTATTATCAGTAATATGAATAAGAAATAAGGCACGTCTACTTCCTGTTACATTTTTGATTTGTTTACACAATATTTTATTCAAAAACAACCTTATTAGTTTATTAGGTATAAACTTCAGTTGAAAAGAGTCCATACCATTTGATTAAATATTAGGTGGGCAAAAAGAGGTTCATAGTTCTAGGATAAGAATTAATTTTAAGAACATGGTGGTATTGGAAATAGGATATCGTCATGTTATTTATTTTTAAATGACCGATGACTTCATTTGTTTCTAGGAGAACGACGGAAAAAGCTTCAGGATTGTCACCCCTATGTTTTCATCTAAATGCATACATTCTGCTGCTCGAAACTGCGCCGCCTCGAACTTCTTGATCCTTTTTATCCTCCTTTTGAACACGCACTTATAAGCATTTATCTTAATGAAAAATGTTGATAGTATTCAAGTTTAAATGAAACTTTATTCAAAATATGATAGATTAATAGTGTGATAGAACCCTATTCGCATTTGCGAGGGGCTTTTTTAATAGAAAATAGTAGAGAATGGAGAAAAGCATCATTGGCAGAGAGAAAGTTAGACAGAACATTACAAATTAGAACAGTAGGATTAAGAGAATGGGGAAATAAAGCGACTGCATACAACCGGTATGAAGCAACCCCATATAGTGCTTTAGATAAGCTGTTCCAAGTTTACAAGTTTGAAGAGGACGACAGATTAGTTGATTTTGGCTGTGGTCGAGGAAGAGTAACTTTTTATGTTCATAACCAATTTAAAATTCCTGTCACAGGTGTGGAAGCACATGATAAAACGTTTGATGAAGCACTAAAAAATAAACGTACTTATCGAAAAAAAAGACAGCATATTAGAGCCCCAATAACATTGGAATATGCTCTTGCTGAACAATATGAAGTTAATGAGGAAGATAATTGTTTTTATTTTTTTAACCCTTTTTCATTAAAAATTTTTAAGAGTGTTATAGGTAATATATTGAAGTCAGTTAAAAGAAATCGGAGGACAGTGGAGCTGATATTGTATTATCCACTTCCAGAATTTAAAGAATTTCTACATTTGAGCACTCCCTTTGAAATGATTAATAAAATAAAAGTTCCCGGTGATCACGGGAAATATGGAAAGTTTGTCATTTATCGAGTATATTAGTTTTTTGAGAGTCGGTGAGAAAATTGTTGAACTTTGTTAAGCTTGTTATTCAGATTGGTGTATTGTTTGGTGTTTATTCTATCGGTGCATGGATTCAGCAATATTTTAATTTATTTATTCCTGGAAGTGTTATCGGGCTTGTATTGATGTTTACTTTATTAACAACAGGGATATTAAAAGCAAATTGGATTGAAAAAGGTGCTAGATTTATGATTAATCATCTTGTTCTTTTTTTCATTCCGGCTACAGTTGGGGTGTTAAATTACTATGATTTATTTAAAGGAAAAGGAATACTTCTTATAGTCATAACAGTAGTCAGTACATTATTTGTTATGTTGTCTTCTGGGGTAACGAGCCAAATGCTTGCTAAAGAAAGGGATATTAGTAATGAATGACTTTATAATTATAGCTTTAGTTATTATTGGAACAATTATCGCTTATTTATTTGCTAAATGGCTGTATAAAAGAATATACACGCCTTTATTACTCCCTGTTGCTGTCGCTACGTTTGTCATCATTATTTTTCTAATTATTTTTAATATATCTTATGACACATATATGATTGGTGGAGAATGGATCAATGCATTCTTAGGACCGGCTGTAGTCGCTTTGGCTTTCCCTCTTTACCAAAACCGGGAGATATTAAAAAAACTGTTAGCTCCCTTGCTAGTTGGTTCGGTTGTTGGATCATTTATTGGGGTGATAACTGGTGCTTTGTTGACCAAGGTTCTCGGATTTAATGAAGAGATGATATACTCGATTACACCAAAATCAGTTACAACACCTGTTGCAATGGATATTAGTGCTTCTTTAGGCGGGATTGATTCGTTAGCAGCAGTTTTTGTGATGATAGCGGGAATATCTGGGGCTATGTTTAGTACATATGTATTTAACGTTTCTCGGTTAACAAATCCAGTCGGTCGTGGTGTCGGGTTGGGATCTGCTTCACATGCCGTTGGAACAGCTAAAGCGCTGGAAAATAGCCAATTGGAGGGATCCATTAGTACGATTTCTATGATATTGAGTGCGGTGTTTGTTTCTGTCATTACGCCGTTTGTAAGTTTACTTTTCATATAAAAAACAACTGGCATAGATTCATACCAGTTGTTTTTTCTGTTTTTAGTGACGCTTTTGCAACCAAAGTACACCAGATTTTGTAAGACGTGGAAGCAGTCCAGTTATGGATTGGGAGAACATGCTTCCAAATCCATCCGATTTCCCTAGAGATCCTAGTGTTCCCCGTAACCTTATTTCTTTTGGTTCTTTTGGCTGTTTTCCGTCTAAAATATCTTCTAGAATAACTGCAACTTGCTCTCCTTGTTGACCAGCCAATTGTCCACTAGGTGAATAATGGGAAGAAGCATTATCACCAATTACATAAATATTTTCATTTCCTGGCACTTGGAAAAATTTATTGACAACAATTTTATTTTGATTATCTTTTTGAAAAGGTAATTCTCTTACTATACGGTGTGGTTGAACTCCTGCCGTCCAAATTGTAACATCGTTTACATAACAAATACCGTTATTACACACACCATCTTTTTCAACATATTCTACATTAGCATGATGCAGCACTTCGACATCATTTTTAACAAACCAATCGGCGACATGTGCTTGAATTTTAGGATCAAATGCACGCAAGACAGACCCACCTCTATCTAATAAGCGAATATTTAAATCGGGTCTACTCTCCCTGATTTCTGAAGCTACCTCAATACCACTTAGTCCTGCACCAACAACTGAAACTTTACCATAGGCACCTAGATTACCGACAGCGAGTCCAGCATGTCTAGCTTTTGAAAAACTTTGTACACTTTCTGTATATTCTTCTGCACCTTCAATTCCATGATAAGCATCTTCACAGCCTAAAGCGATCACCAAATAGTCATAGGTAACAATCGTGCTTTTATCCCTAAAATAAACTTCTTGCTTTTCATAATTAATTGATCTAATATCTCCGAATTCATAATGCACTTGATCATGGACAGGAAATTCTGTTCTAACATTTATATCTGCTGCTGTTCCTGCTACAATCGTATGAAATTCTGTTTTATAAGAATGATACGGATTTTTATCAATTACAATTAGTTGTACGTCTTCTGGTAAAGCAGTACCCAAAAGTCCTGTCAATACTTTTATCCCACCGTATCCTCCGCCTAATATGACTAACTTTTTCATAATAAGACCTCCGCATTATTTTGCCTGAAAATCTCGCCTTTCCTACTTTTAAGATTACCAAATTCGTAAAGAAAAAACTAGAAAAAGTATATCAACTAATAATCATCAACTGTACCATTCGGCTACTTTTTCGTCTTTAGGAAGTAAGTATGTTAAAAATCCTAGTAATGGTAATAAAGAAACAAATATCATCGTTGGAAATAGACCAATCCAGTCGATAAGGGATCCAAGTGCAACTGATCCGATGGCGCCCATCCCAAATGCTAGACCGACAATGAGTCCAGACATTGTACCTATTTTCCCTGGTACTAATTCCTGTGCATATACGACCGTTACGGAAAAGCTCGACATAATAAAAAGTCCGACTAAGCTTAATAGACCAATAGCGATTATTTGATTTACATAAGGCAATAAAATAGCTAATGGAGCAGGTATAATATACGAGAAAAGAATAACATTCCGCTTTCCGAAACGATCTGCTAAAGGACCACCGATAAATGTACCAACAGCACCCATAAATAAAAAGGTAAACGTATAAATTTGCGCTTTTGCGATGGTAAGTTCATAGGAATCAATTGCGTAAAATGCATAGAAATTAGAAATGGCATTTTGATACCAAGAACGTGCAAACACGATAAAAATGAGCACGATTAAAGCAAATCTGATTGCTTTTTTTGGTGCTTTGCTGGAGCGATTTTCAAGTTTTCTTTTCTGGTTGGTACTATATGTAATCATTTGTTTCCTGTACCAATTTGCAATATAAAATAAAAATAAGACTGCTAGTCCTGCCACTAAAGTAAACCAAATGGCACCGAACTGACCAAGAGGAACAAGGACAAGTGCGGTAATGAGCGGAGCTAACGCTTGTCCTGTATTACCGCCAACTTGGAAAATGCTTTGTGACAGTCCCCTTCTTGGACCAGCCGCTAAAAAGGCAACCCTCGATCCTTCTGGATGAAATGTTGCCGAACCAATTCCAATAAAAAAAACACTGATTAAGATCATGACAAAGTTCGGTGCAAAAGCCAGTCCGAGCATTCCAACCATACTAAAAGAAAGACCGATCGGTAATGCATATGGCATTGGGCGTTTATCAGTATACATCCCTATTACAGGTTGCATGACAGAAGCTACCATATTTAACGTAAAAGCAATTAAACCAAGTTGGGTAAAAGTCAATCCTAATGATTGCTCCAATATAGGAAACATAGCAGGAATTACCGATTGCAGAGAATCATTTAATAAGTGACACATTCCAATTATAAAGAGGATCGAATAAACAGTTTTGTTTTCACTCTTCCCAATAAACTGTTTCGATTGTGACTTTGTAGTTGTATTCATAATCAGCCTTCTTTCAGATGAGTCGTTGCATTATGAAATATATCATATTTGTCACGTTTTTGTCACTTTTTGTTTTTGTTTATTTATTTGTCGATATATATAGAGGAAAAGATTGAATAAATAAGGTATTTTATCGATCCTTGATGTGGTATGATGTTATGGGAGCAGTTTTAAGATATTTATAAAAGAGGGTTAAAAAAGTAATGAATAATTCAATATATAGTCTCACCTTTGATCAGCTTACCAATTGGTTAGTTGAGTCAGGTGAAAAAAAGTTTCGAGCAGAGCAGATTTGGGACTGGTTATATAAAAAACGAGTAACACGTTTTGAAGATATGAAAAACTTGAATAAAAGTTGCCTCGAACTATTAGAAGAGAACTTTATCATCCAATCAATGGATGTCGAATTACAACAAGAATCTGCAGATGGTACGATTAAATTTTTGTTTAAGTTAACAGACGGGAATTTAATTGAGACAGTGATGATGCGTCATCATTACGGTCTATCTGTTTGTGTAACGACACAAGTTGGCTGTAATATAGGATGCACGTTTTGTGCAAGTGGTATTTTAGCAAAAAATCGTGACCTAACTGGCGGAGAAATTGTCGAACAAATTATGAAGGTACAGATGTTTTTAGATGAACGTAAGAAAGACGAACGTGTAAGTCATATTGTTGTGATGGGGATTGGCGAACCTTTTGATAACTTTACAAACCTCGTCAATTTTTTAAATGTAGTAAATGACCAAAAAGGATTGTCGATTGGTGCAAGGCATATTACTGTATCAACAAGTGGACTTGCACATAAAATATATGAGTTTGCCGACCTTGGGCTTCAAGTTAATTTAGCTATCTCATTACATGCACCAAATGATGATCTAAGAACAAGTATTATGAAAATAAACCGCGCATTTCCAATAAAAAAATTAATGGATGCCATCGATTATTATTTAGATAAGAAGAATCGTCGAATTACGTTTGAGTATATTTTGCTAAAAGAAGTGAACGATGATAAAGAACATGCAGTGGAACTTGCAAATCTACTGCATAATAAACGTCATTTATCTTATGTGAACCTAATTCCGTATAACCCAGTTAATGAACATATTCAATATGAGCGTAGTACTCCAGAAGCGATACAAACTTTTGAAGAAATACTCCAGACACGAGGAATTAATTGTGGAGTACGATTAGAACAAGGAACAGATATCGATGCGGCTTGTGGGCAATTACGTAGTAAACAAATGAATAAACGAAATGCAGGGTAACTGTAATTCAACAAAAATCTATTGTATTCGCTTATTGCGGGTGGAATAGATTTTTTGTTTTTTCTCACGTCGCCGATAAATTCATCAAACCCGAACCCGCCGATAAATTTGTAAAACCGCCGTTATATTCATCGAACCTTTTAAGCCGATAAAATTTTGGATTCGCCGTTATATTCAAAAAAACGCCGAATTATTACCGAAAGATTGCACAAGCGCTGCTGATTTATTTTATTGCTGATGAAGAGAATTTGGGTTTATTACTAGACTAATCCAAAGATAATTTACTTAGGGGATTAGCTATCCCCTTCTTGTAACTTTTTTTCTAATACGGGCTTTAGTTCATCATCAAGTGTTTCGTCTGCCATTTTTACTTTTGCTCGATAGGCAGCACGAAGTACGAGATGCCCGGATACAGGTGCGGTCATGAACACGAAAACAATACCGAGGATAAGTCGTATGCTCATAAACCCTTCACCAAGCCATACATAAATAAACGTACCGACCAATGTAATAAGTACTGCTAAGGTTGTCGTTTTTGTAGCTGCATGAGCGCGAGTATAAACATCGTTAAATCGGATAATGCCAATGGCACTGATTACACTAATAATGCTACCAAGTAATATTAAAAGAGCCGCAATAAGTTCAAAGATCTCGTTTCCGTTCAATGATGACACCTCTTTCTAGAAATTTAGAAAAAGAAATAGTACTTATAAAAGCAAGTATTCCTAAAACGAGAATAACATCATAAAAAGCACGAGTTTGAAAAAGGATCGAGATAATAGCCATCGATGAAATTAAATTAACCCCAAAAACATCCATTGCGAGAACTCGATCGGGGAATGTGGGACCAATTAGTATACGTAAAAATGTGATTGAAATTGCGATCCCGAATAAGACTAAAGATATAGTAAGTATAGTTTCAATCATTATCTCGTTACCTCCATGATTGCTTTTTCAAACACTTTTAATGAACGTTCTAAATCACTTTTATATCTTTTTATATCCATTGCATGAATGTAAAATACATTTCCTTCTTCATTTACTTCCATCACGACAGAACCAGGGGTAAGTGTAAGTAGAAGAGCAAGCGTTGTTACTTCCCGGTCACTATGCAAAATGGTTTTGTATTTAAAAATACCTGGTTCAATGTCGATTTTGGGACTTAGAATATGTTTAATAACAACGACACTAGATTGCAAAATTTCAGAAATGAAGATAAGAATCAACTTTATTACAGATATAACACGTCGTAAATAAAACTGACCACCAAAAAAACGCCGCATAATCCAGACGATGAAACTACCGATGATAAAACCGGTCATAACCGTTTGAATTCGAAGAACAGTCTCATCTTTTAATAAGACCCATAGAACCATAATAAATAAATTTAATAAAAATTGTTCCGCCACGTTGTCACACTCCAATCATTGTTTATCGGACATAATGGCATCAATATAAATAGAAGGATTTGTTAACGTTTCTGCTGCATTGGAAAGATAAGGCGCGATTCCTTCTGCTCCAAGTCCAAGTGCAAATGTAATGACAACAAAAAGAGCACTCGGTAGAACAAGCTTTTTATTCAAAGGAATTTCTTCTTCTTCACTGATAATGGTCTCTCCCCAAAAACAACTCATGAAAACTCGTAATAAGGAGTATAGTACAACTAAACCAGATGCAAAACTTAGTCCAAGTAATACGTATGATCCCGTCGCAATAGCGGCTTCTCCAATGAGAACTTTTCCGAGAAAGCCACTTAACGGTGGAATCCCTGTTAACGATAATAGGGCAATGAAAAACATCCAACCTAAAACAGGGTAATTTCGGATTAATCCACTCATTTCATCTAACTTTTCTGTCTTCGTTAAGTAAATCATTGTTCCAGCTAATAAAAACAGCAATGCTTTTAGAAACATATCGTGAATTAAATAAAATATAGCTCCTTCAATCGCTGTAGAAGTCATAATTGCCAGTCCAACTAGAATAAAACCTATCGCAATGACGACATTGTAAGCTACAATTTGTCTAATATTCGTATAAGCGACTGCACCTATACAGCCACCGACTATAGTAATACCCGCCATTACTCCAATAATAGTATGTGTAATTTGTTGGTTATGATAAAACAATAGCGAAAAGACACGGAATAAGGCGTAAACACCTACCTTTGTCAGTAAAGCACCAAATAAAGCTGCAATCGCTGTTGGAGGTGTGCTGTAGGAACCTGGTAGCCATTGATATAATACTAGTCCACTCTTTAAACTGAATACAATTAGGAATAAAAAGCTAATGACGGTTAATCCTGGCGTCTGTCCTACTTCAGCGATTCTTTGCGATAAATGCGCCATATTTAGTGTACCTAATGTACCATATAAATAAGCGATAGCGATTAAAAATAAGGAAGAAGATACGACATTGATGGCAATATATTTTATTGCTTCTTTCAATTGGAGTGTTGAGCCACCTAATGTAATCAGAACATATGAAGCGAGTAACATAACTTCAAACGTAACAAATAAATTAAAAATATCCCCGGTTAAAAATGAACCATTAACACCGGCAACTAAAAAATTAACGAAGGAATAAAAGTAATATTTCTCTCTTTTTAAACCGATTGTGGGCATCGCATAAAGAACGCAAATTGCACTAACAATGTTTGTTGTAATAACAAGTAACATAGCGAAAGAATCGGCTACAAACAAAATGCCAAATGGCGGGATCCACCCACCAAAATCTAATGTAATAATTCCCTCCGATTGTATCCGCTCCAAAATATAAAAACTAATAATAGCATTAACAAGTAAAGACCCAAAAGTAATCCAACGTTGATGAACAATATATGATCGAAAGAAAACAAGTAATACACCTACAAGCAGAGGGAGCGCCATCGGCAAAACAATCAGGTTACTCATGACGGTACCCCCGCATCTTATTTAAATCATCAGTTTGAGTTCTTTTATAAAGTTGATAGGCAAGCACTAGAAAAAATGCTGTTACGGCAAAGCTTATAACTATGGAAGTTAGTATTAATGCTTGCGGCAAGGCATCGACATAAGATGTTTTGTCCTTATCAATAATTGGTACATTTTTTCCTTTAAAGCTTCCCATTGCCATAATAAGTAAATGTACACCATGAGTTAATACGGCTGTACCAAGTATCACTCTAATTAAATTTTTAGATAATAGTAAATAAGTTGCAACTGTTACCAAGACCCCTGCAACAATAATAATTAATGTTTCCATCATTACACGTCCTCACTAATACTAAGGATGATTGTTACAACCACTCCCAAGACTGCCAGTGCTACACCAGTCTCAAAAATAGTTACGGTTGTTAGTTCAGTTGTGCCAAAAAAAGGGAGTTCAAAATAAGCGAAAGACTGTGTTAAGAACGGCTGACCGAACAGAGTAGCACCAAATCCTGTTAATAGTACAATTGCAGCCCCCGTTGCAGCAACGAGTTTAAAGTCGACAGGAATTCCTTGTTTTATTGTTTCAATATTAAAGGCTAGAAAGAGAAGGACAAGACTCGATGCGAGTACTAGCCCACCAATAAATCCACCACCAGGTGCGTTGTGTCCTGAGAAAAAAAGATAGAGGGCTAAAGTTAAAATAATGAAGACTACGACTCTTGTTACAGTCTGTAAAATAACTTCATTAATCTTCAATTTTACTTGCCCCTTTCGTTTGCTTAAATTTAATCATCGTATAAACGCCGATTCCTGCAATGAATAATACGATAACTTCTAACATCGTATCAAATGCTCGGAAATCTCCTAGTATCGTATTAACTATATTATTTCCACCAGCTAGTTCATCTGCATGTTCATAAAATGTAGAAATTGAATCGAATAATCTTCCACTATTAACGCTTAATGCAATTAAAGTAAATATTGTCCCTACACTTATTGAAATAATGATATTTACCCAATTAATCCGTCTCGGTACCTTTTCCCACTCAGGTAAAAAGTAATAACAAAGTAAAAATAACGCAGTCGTTACTGTTTCTACTACTAGTTGTGTTAAGGCTAAATCAGGCGCCTTGAATATGACAAAAAACATTGCAATCGCAAACCCTATATACCCATTAAAGACAATGGCGGTTAAACGTGATTGCGCAAAAATAATCGACATACCGGCAATTGCAATTGTCCCCGCAAGTATCCAACTGAACGGGCCAACAGATTGATCATTTTGAGTTGTAAATGAAAAAGCATCTAAGAAATATAATGACCCACCTAGCAAGACCATAAACACAAGAAAAATATACGCCATATAATGACGCAAATATCCGGTCATATATCGATTCGTTATTTCTTTAGCAAACCAATCACCAAACTCTAATGAGCGGTTATAAATGGTATCAAAAGAAAGCATTTGCGGGAACAGAATGTAAATTTTTTTAAAATAGGAACGTAACAGAAAGATGGTGACCCCTGCTAGAACGACACCAATCGTCATCATTAGTTCCTTGCTAAATCCATGCCATAATGTAATCGTACCAAAAGGTTCCAAATTTGCGGTTGCAAAAACACTATATACAGCTGGTTTTAATATATAATCACTTAACATGTTAGGGAAGAAGAAAATAAGGATTACTAATAAACCTAACGTTATTGGCGGTAACAACATCCCAAATGGAGGTTCCTTAGGATTTGCGGTTGGATGCTCTTTGTATGTACCAAAGAAAGTTTGAAAAACGATCATCATACTATAGACAAATGTAAATATACTTGCAATCCAAGCAATTACAGGAAAGAGTGTTGCAACACTTTCAACAGAGAAAATGTTAAATTCTTTTAAACTCAACATTGCCGTAAAGAACATTTCTTTACTTAGAAATCCATTAAATGGTGGTAAACCAGCCATAGAGAAGCTACCAATTAATGCAATCGTAAAAGTAATCGGCATAAAAGCGATTAGCCCGCCCAGTCTTCGTAAATCACGTGTACCAATTTGATAGTCAATAATTCCAACGATCATGAATAAAGCACCTTTAAATGTAGAATGGTTTACTAGGTGAAATAATGCTGCAAATATTGCTTGTGTATATAGAATTGTATTCGTATCTACATGAATATTAGGATGAAAGGATAAAGATCCAATCCCAAATAAAGTTATGATAAATCCAAGTTGACTCACCGTAGAGTATGCAAGCAATGCCTTTAAATCAGTTTGGCGAATGGCAGTAAGTGATGCCCAAAATAATGTAAATAATCCGACGGAAGTAACGGCCCAAAACCAAAATTCCACACCACCAAATACTGGAGTAAATCGAGCAATGATGTAGATACCGGCTTTAACCATAGTTGCCGAATGTAAATAGGCACTTATTGGCGTAGGAGCTTCCATTGCATCTGGTAACCAGGTATGAAAAGGAAATTGAGCTGATTTTGTAAAAGCTCCAAGCAAAATTAAACTGATAATTGGTAAAAGAAGCGGATGACTTTTTATCATGGCACTAGAATCAATGATTTCTCTAATACTAAATGTTCCAGTTACAACATAAAGCATTAGAAAACCTGCTAACATAGCGAATCCACCAAGAACAGTTATCATTAACGCTTTTCTAGCACCATATCGAGAGCCTTTACGCTGATACCAATATGCGATTAATAAAAAGGATGAAATACTGGTTAATTCCCAAAAAACATAGAGCATCATTAAGTGGTCTGAAAACACAACTCCAAGCATGCTTCCCATAAAAAGTAGTAAGTAAATATAAAAAGAAATAAGTGATTGATCGGTGGATAAATAATAAATGGAATATAAAACAACAAGTGTACCGATTCCCGTGATTAATAACCCAAAGATCATGTTTAGACCATCTAGGTATGTAAGAAAATTAATATTATATGAAGGAATCCAGTTAAATTGATTTGTAAACGTTTGTCCGTTTGCAATGGCAGGGATATGTTGGAATATAAGGAAAAATAGTAGACCCGGAATAAGGAGAACCAACCAACCGATGTGAAACTGTCGAAAGTTTCTTAAGAAAATTATAATAAACATAGCTGCCAGAAATGGAAGAATAATCGCTATATTTATTGTAAGCAATTTTTTTCCTCCTTAGTTTGTAGATTTTTAATTTTGTAAAGTATAGTTATTTTTCAAGTTTCCCGTTAATTATATACTATTAAAAATTGTAACGCACGTAAAACATCCAAGTATTTTTAGTTTAGTTTATTGAATTTTAGATTTTCAAGTTCGCTATTTTTAATAAAAGAGGATGCTCAAAAAATGAGTTATTTTTTGCAACATTTTCACAAACTTTAGATAAGAATAATAACCATAGAAAAAAGTTGAAACTTAACGTATAATGGATAGGTAAATTTAGAAATAAAGAATAATGGTTAGAGAGGGTGGCATCTAATGGGAAAAATTAAAAGCCGTATGGATGAAAGAATTTTGGTTTGTGTTTATTATGGTCCAAATGGTGAGCGGCTAATCAGGCGCGGTTACGAGCTATCCCAATTATCAAATAGCCCCTTTTATGTATTAACAGTAGATCAGCTTTCTTCAGATGAATTTGACGCAGAAAAAGCTAGCTATATAGAACAGTGGCATGATCTTGCTGAGGAGTTGGGCGCAGAGAAATTTATATTAAAAGATAGTGAAACACGCCCAATAGTGAAGGTAATAAAGGAAGTAGCCTATAAATATAATATTACCCAAGTGATTATTGGAGAGAAGCCACAAAATAGATGGGAAGAAATAACGAAGGGTTCTTTCGTAAATGCGTTGTTGAGAGAATTAGTATTTGTTGATGTCCATGTAGTATCTGTAGACAGAGCGCTAAAAGTAAATGATGAGGCTATGTATGAAAAAGGAATACGAGGATATTTGAAAAAAGATGAAGCGGGCTTTGTCCTTTCTTTTACAAAGTCAAAGCATAATTTGTTTGCAGGTGTCTTTTATAAAGAAATTGGCACAGACTTTAATAATGGTATATTTAAATATGTCTGTGGCGGAAAAAGTCACCAAGTGAGAGTAACAGAAGATCACGTGGTGGACGAAATAAAAGAAACGCCTAATATTAATATAAATGAAAAACCAAGTGAATAAAACCCACTTGGTTTTTTAATCTTACATTTAAAGCGTGATGGTTAATATGTTAAAATGGATTTGGAGCGTCTAGCTTCGGATGAAGATGCGTTCCCATTACTTTATATTCAAGCTTTTGAATGGTTTAACGAGGGTATTATTCCTGCTATACAGTTAGAAAAGATGGCGAATAGTATACCGTCAGATATATTAGATGAACTGGAAGGAGAAAAAGAATTCCACGCAGCTGGAATTATACGTCTCAGAAAAAAATACCCGAAAATTTATAAGCATTTTAACGAGGATTGGGATGAGCTCTTGGAAGAATTAACAGAAGGATTTAACCGGGAGATGAAAAGAGAACTCCGAAGAATAAGGTAGGTGACACTTTTTCATCCTATCAATTATCGAATGCGTGCCTTTATGAAAACATCTTTCGTTTGGTCTTGGGAATAACACAATTTTGAATATCAATTAAGGGGAGTGGGAGACAGCTACGATTGGGCGACAATCTTTTTCACCCATTAATGATTAACTGTCATTATGATAGTTGAAGAGGATCAAATTCATCCAGCTGGTTCCCGGGATGCCTGAGAAAAATCACAATGAAATTTATAAAATACCGGGGTAAAAAATCCACACGACATTTTCGAAAAAAGGTAGTAGTGACCAAATAAAACCTAGAAATCTCAATATGACGGGATTTCTAGGTCTTCTAATCGAAAGTTTGGCTAGCCATAGTTTAGTTGTTGATCAGCCTCAACTAATACCTCTTTAATACTTTTATCTTGAATAACAAGGTCTGCATACATATCATAATCAGTCGGTTCTCGGTTAATGATTATTAATTTTGCCCCATTTTCTTTTGCGACTAGTGGAAACATATTTGCCGGAGATACAGATAAGGAAGATCCAAGTACGATAAATAAATCGGCTTGGGTTGCTTCACGTTCAGCTTTTTCAAATGTGTCTTGAGGTAAGTTTTCCCCAAAAAGTACAATGCCGGGTCGTATGGTTCCCCCACATTCACATGCTGTTTTCCCGTCTAGATAATCAGTTCTTTCATATTCTTTTTTACAGCTATGACAATGAAATTTACGGAACGATCCATGTAATTCCATGACATTTGAATTACCGGCATCATGATGAAATGCATCCACGTTTTGGGTGATGATGCCTTTAATTTTCCCCAACTTTTCCCAATCTGCTAAAACAAGATGCCCTTCATGCGGTTTATATTTCGTTATTTCTGATAAACGATAGCGGTAAAAGTTGGTGAATTCTTCTGTATTGTGAATGAGGGCATGTACGTTTGCAAGTTCATTCGGGTTAAACTTTTTCCATAGGCCTCGATCTTTTGATCTGAAATCAGGTAAGCCACTTTCCGTTGACATTCCTGCACCAGTAAAAACAATTGTGTAAGTTGAATCTTGTAGAAGTTGAACAAGTTTATCCAATAATATCCTTCCTTTCTTAATTGACCCTAAGTGATTACCATCAATCGCTTTTATATTCCTCAAAACCCAAGATTGCTTGCAGTACATTTAAGATTTTTTTCTTCTCTTTTTTTGTAAGTAACTGTTGTTTGAATGAAGTGTCAATATTTAAACGTAACAATGTGTATAAATCAATTGGATCTTGATATAAGTCGCTGAAGTTCTCTTTAACTAAGTAATTGTTGATAAAATCTGTATTTTTTAACTCTTCATTATTTAAAGAATGAGGTTTCTCCCCTAAGTTATCGTTCTTCTTTAAGTGCTTATATTCATGGCATAGCTCTATTATTTCTAACAAGGTTAATGGCTTTTTTCCATAACTGTTTTTATCTTTAATGCTATATAGGGGATAAGGCTGTGATGCCTGGTTGTTGTAATCAAAATTCTCATTGCTCCTATTATCTTTTTCATTTATCTGTGTTAAAAAATCTTTTGTAATGTAACCTGCTTTATACATTAAAAGCGTATAATCGGCATTCAATCCATTAGCTAATTTTTTTACTATTTCGGGAGATGGGTTTTTATTTGCACCAGTTTCTAGTTGGGATAAATATCCTTGAGAGATGCCAGATCGTTCAGCTAACTTCCTAGAAGAAAGATTATTTTCCAACCTTAATCTTTTAATATAGGAACCGAAAGTCATATATTCACCTACTGTATTGTCATTTTAAGAGTAGTTTACCTTATCTTTATCGATCTATCAATATTTCAATCAAAGTGATTGATAAATGAATCATTATATATTATGATTGGTATATCAATCAATTATTTTGGAAGTGAGGTGTACAAGTTGTATTTAAATAGACAATCCATTTTTTGTTTTGAATCCGTTTACATTAAAAGGAGAGGTGATCATATTGAGAGAAGTAAAAGAATATGCTTTTGATTTAGAAGCGAATATCAATGAAGTTTCTAGTTACATTGAAGTGATTAGCGGTGGATTATTGATCTTTGATGAGCTCCTTCAGGATATGGAGAAATCTCCAGAAATGGCTTCTAAACTGGTGAATCAGGGAGTTATTCAAGTGAAGCTTTTAGCAATTTTTATGCTTTTCAGGAATAGTATTGAAAAAATGAAAAAAGCGAATAATAATGCATACAGTAATGTCGAACCAATCTTTAAATATTTTGTGAAGTCACATAATCAAATAAATTAAAAATGTAGAGGCTGGGACATAACGAAAACGCTATATTTCCTAAGTGGTTTATTTACATCTACTATAATATCTAGTTTATCCTTGATTTAAATAATTTTGTCCCAGCCTCCAATATACGTAGTGAAAAGTCTTTAGGTTGTACTTCTTAAATTACACCTTGTTCAATCATCGTATCGGCAACTTTTGTAAACCCGGCAATATTTGCACCAACGACTAAGTTACCAGGTTGATCATATTTTCGTGCTGCTCTTGTACAATTACGATAAATATTCTTCATAATATGTTGTAGTTCTTCATCAACTTGTTCAAAAGTCCAGCTTAATCGTGCACTGTTTTGTGCCATTTCCAGAGAAGAACATGCGACTCCGCCTGCGTTTACTGCCTGAGCGGGACCAAATAGAACTCCGTTATCTATGAAGGCGTCAATCGCTTCAATCGTACAAGGCATATTTGCTCCTTCTGCAACAACTTTCACACCGTTAGTTATGAGCATGTTTGCAGCGTCTCCGTCAATTTCATTTTGTGTAGCACAAGGCAAAGCAATATCACATGGGACAGACCAAATTTTAGAACAATCATCAAAATATTCTGCTTCAGGATGGGATTTAATATATTCTTTAATCCGAGCTCCTTCTGAAAATTTGATCCGTTTGATTGTCTGTAAACTTAATCCATTTTTATCGTAAACATAACCATTAGAATCACTACATGCTACAACTTTTGCTCCTAATTTAATAGCTTTTTCCATTGCGTATATAGCCACATTACCGGATCCTGAAGTAATTACTGTCATGTTTTTCATGTTCATTCGGCGGTCTTTTAACATTTCATCTACAAAATAAATCGTTCCGTACCCTGTTGCTTCTGTTCGCCCTAGACTACCACCATAATTTAGCCCTTTACCTGTTAAGACACCGGCATGATAAGCCCCTTGTAGACGCTTATATTGACCAAACATATAACCGACCTCACGTCTTCCAACACCTATGTCACCAGCGGGAACATCTGTATCTGGCCCAATATGCTTGTAAAGCTCTGTCATAAAGCTTTGACAAAAACGCATAATTTCATTATCGGATTTTCCTTTAGGATCAAAATCAGCTCCACCTTTTCCTCCGCCGATTGCTTGGCCTGTTAAGGAGTTTTTAAAGATCTGTGTTAATGCTAAAAATTTCATAACACTTAAATTAACAGTTGGATGAAAACGAATTCCACCTTTGTAAGGTCCAATTGCACTGTTAAATTGCACGCGATAGCCTCGATTAACTTGAACATTACCATCATCATCAATCCAAGGAACACGGAATATAATTACTCTTTCAGGTTCGATAAGACGCTCTAAAATGTTATAATCTTTGTATGTGCGATTTTTCACAAAGACGGGTACAAGAGAATCAAAAAGTATTTTTGTTGCTTGTAAAAATTCCTTTTCATGAGGGTCACGAGCTTTTACTTTTTCGTAAACATGATTCATATAGTCAATAACAGCTTGTTCCTCTTTCGTTGAATTTTCTTTTGTGCTTAACAATATGTTCGCCTCCTTTTCTAGCTGATATAATTCCTTTTACAATCTATTATTAAACAAAAGGAGTTAGCTTATAAGTTTTTACATAAGTATCCATATTTATATTGTAACAGAAGATAATCAATCTAAACAATATTAATTATAGATATAACTAATGCTTTTATGCGATAATAGTATTGGAGGTGATTGTTTTGGAGTTAAGACAGATCAAATATTTTATGGAAGTTGCGAAAAGAGAACATGTTACAGAGGCTGCAAATAAACTTCATGTAGCTCAATCAGCAGTTAGTAGACAAATATTTAATTTAGAAGAAGAGCTTGGGGTCGATCTGTTTATACGTGAAGGAAGAACAGTTCGCCTTACCAGAATTGGAAAAATTTTTCTAGAACATATGGAACGAGCCGTTAATGTGATTGATGACGCGAAGCAGGTTGTTGAAGAATATATTGATCCTCATAAAGGAACGATACACATCGGATTTTCTGCAAGTTTAGCATCTTATATCCTTCCAACCGCTATTTATCATTTTAGAAAAGAATACCCTGATGTAAAGTTTGAGCTTTATCAAGATTCTTACAATGAATTAATCGAGGGCGTTGTCAAAGGTGATATAAATATTGCAATCGTCGGTCCACTGCCTAATGACAAAGAAAAGATTCATAGCAGTGTACTGTTTACCGAAGATATAGTTGCTTTAATTCCTTCAAATCATCCACTCGCTAACAGATCTTCACTCAAGTTAATCGAATTAAGAGATGAATCGTTTGTATTATTTCCTGAAGGGTTTGTTTTAAGAGAAGTTATTATGGAAGGTTGTATTCAAAGAGGTTTTCGTCCAAAAGTTTCTTTTGAAGGAAAAGATATTGATTCTATAAAAGGTTTGGTATCAGCGGGTCTTGGGGTAACATTAATACCAGAAGTAACTATTGTCGATTGTTTGCCTCGAGCAACGGTAAAAATCCCTGTTATTGAACCAAGTTTAAAACGTTCAGTTGGAGCAATCATACCTAAAGAAAGAGAATTATTACCAACGGAAAAGTTATTTTATGAGTTTATTAAAGAGTTTTTTACGAGACTAGAATTGTATCAAAATTAGTTGCTATAGAAATTGATTTATGCTAGTATATTCAATATATAGTTATAAAATTAAAATTTAATACAATATATAGTTAAAAAGGTGACACATTCGTGTTTAAAAGGGAATCCAGTGTGAAACTGGAACTGCCCCCGCAACTGTAAATGTGTCGAATAAGAAGTGCCACTATACCATTTTATATGTTTGTAAAAGGTATGGGAAGGATCTTATTCGAATACGCATGAGTCAGGAGACCTGCCTTTCTTAACTTAAGTTTCATTTCTCCGGGGTGAGGGATAGGGAAGCGGCACGAAAGTTATTATGGATTATTTTTTTCGTTTAAATCCTTTTGTCTCTTTATGCCGTTCATCCTTTATCTCGGGTGAACGGTTTTTTATTTGAAAAAGGAGGAAAATAGGATGGCTGTGATGAGCAAAGAAGTAAATCTTTCTAAATTGATTGAAGATGCGCAGGAAGGTTTACAATTACGAATTGAGGAATATAAAGAAAAGACATCCAGACAAATTAATGAGAGTTCTAGTTTTGAGGAAATAACGGATCTATTAATAAAAAATGCGTTAGAAAATATCGATGAGGCAAATCCCGAATGGACTTTCTTTGCTAGCCGAATATACTTACAACAACTTTATCAAAAAGCGGCCAATAACCGTAAAAACACCGTTGAAGAAAAATACGGTGATTTCTATCAGCTTATTAAATTATTAACGGATAAAGGAATCTATACAACTGCACTACTAGAAAAATATACAAAAGAAGAGATCGATTATTTTAATAAACATATTGATCCGGCAAAAGATAATTTATTTCACTATCTAGCAATTTATACTTTCGCTACACGCTATTTAGCAACAGATCATGATAAAAATATATACGAGCTTCCTCAGGAACGCTGGATGATTATTGCGATGCACCTGATGCAAGATGAAGAAAAATCAGCGCGAAAGCAACTAGTTCTAGAGGCATATTGGGCATTAAGTAATTTATATATGACCGTTGCCACTCCAACAATGAATAATGCTGGTAAAACACACGGTCAATTATCAAGTTGTTTTATAGATACGGTCGATGATAGTTTACAGTCAATTTATGATGTGAACACAGATGTTGCTCAGTTATCGAAAAACGGTGGCGGAATTGGTGTATATATGGGGAAAGTTCGAGCTCGTGGCAGTAGCATTAAAGGGTTTAAAGGAATGTCAAGTGGGGTTGTTCCATGGATTAGACAACTTAACAATACTGCCGTTAGTGTAGACCAGTTAGGAACCCGAAAAGGAGCGATTGCGATTTACCTTGATGTCTGGCATGCAGATATCGAATCTTTCCTAGATTTGAAATTAAATAACGGTGATGAACGGATGCGGGCTCATGATATTTTTCCTGGTGTTTGTTTACCGGATTATTTTATGGAACAAGTTGAAAAAAGAGGCGATTGGTATTTGTTAGACCCACATGAAGTAAAACAAGTGATGGGTTATGCGTTAGAAGATTTCTATGATGAAGAAAAAGGTGCCGGCTCCTGGCGTGAAAAATATGAAGAGTGTATACGAAATGAGCAATTAACGAAAAGAAAAGTCCCTGCAATTGAAATAATGAAGCGAATTATGGTTTCCCAGCTTGAAACAGGAACACCATTTATGTTTTACCGTGATGAAGTGAATCGTCGAAATAACAATAATCATGCAGGAATTATTTATTGTTCTAATTTATGTACAGAAATCACACAAAATCAGTCACCGACACAGTTTTTAGAAGAATATATAGAAAATGAAGATGTGATCGTGAAAAAATATAAGACTGGTGATTATGTCGTTTGTAATCTAAGCTCAATTAATCTTGGACGTGCTGTACCAAATAATGCTTTGGAAAGACTGATTCCAATCCAAGTAAGAATGCTAGATAACGTTATTGATATAAATACATTGCCTATTAAACAGGCAGAGTTAACCAACCAGAAATATAGAGCCGTTAACTTACCAGCGGCCTAGTGGAGTAATCCGCTAAGGAAAACCTTGCTAAACGGGGAAACTCTTTCTATTAAAGTGCGTGTTCTTCAAAAAGGAGGATAAAAAGGACCAAGAAGTTCGAGGCGGCGCAGCTCCCGTCAGCGAAGTGTATGATTTAGATACATCAGCGGCGGGCGGAGAAACAAGCATTCGTGCGAAATTCGCAGTGTCATTTTTACCAGACTTTTTGAACATCCTCTTAAAGACAATCCCGTGCTAAAATTCTCTTGCTGCTTTACTATTACGGTAGAAGAGGTGATTAATATCCATATTCAATCAATCTATCGTATTTTAAACGTAATTACAGGAAAGTCTTATATCAGAAAAAACAACCAATATAAGCAATAAGAGAATAAATGCCTAACGACTATCCCATAGTGGCCGTGAAATTCGGCATCAGGAGTAGGGCCAAGTGGTGGGTGAAAACCCCTTAAATCGAAACGCAAGGAATCCATATGTTAAATGGATTATGATATAGTCTCAACTTCTATGGTGACATAGAGATGCCTTTTATAGGCTGGTGGGAAGTAGCGAATCCCATTGAAGAAATATGTGGTTTAGGTACGTTTGGTTGGCATCATTTACTAGCATTAAAAGGTATCGAATGGGAATCGGAAGAAGCACTAGCATTCACAGATGAGTTGTATGAAAAAATTGCCTATCTAACGATAAAGGCAAGTATGGAATTAAGTAAAGAAAAGGGTAATTATCCAATGTTTCCAGGAAGTAAGTGGGCGACAGGCGCCTATTTTGCTGAACGAAATTATACGGATCAAAAATGGCAAGACTTGCAAGAAGCTGTACAAGAAAATGGAATTCGTAATGGCTATTTAATGGCGGTGGCGCCGAATTCTTCAACAGCGATGATTGCCGGCTCAACAGCAAGTATCGATCCGGTTTTCCAAGTGTTCTATTATGAAGAAAAGAAAGACTTTAAAATTCCAGTTACAGCACCAGAATTAGATCATAAGACATACAATATTTATCGCAGATCCGCCTATATTGTTGATCAAAGATGGTCGGTGAAACAAAATGCGGTTAGACAAAAACATATTGATCAAAGTATTTCATTTAATATGTATGTTCCAAATACGATCCGGGCTTCTGTTCTTCTAGATCTGCATTTACAAGCTTGGAGAGAGGGATTGAAAACATCGTATTATGTTCGTTCAACAGCAAATGATGTCGAAGAATGTGAGTGGTGTCATTCATGAGATGTTTAGTCGCTTATTTGTCCTATAGTGGAAATACGGAAGAAATTGCACAATGGATTGAAGCCCATTTAAAGCATATAGGTGCAAAAGTTGATATGCATGAAATCGGAATTGATTTACCGATACAGGATATCTCACAATACGACTATATTTTTCTAGGTACGTTTACATGGGATATGGGAAGCACTCCAGATGAAATGAAAGATTTTGTGCTGGAAATCGGCTATAAGCCAAAAAATATTGCTGTATTCGGGTCAGGTGACACTCAGTTTGGAGGAGATGCGCTTTTTTGTAAAGCCGTCGACAAACTAGTTACATTTTACAACAGTAAATGGGATGGCCTAAAGATTGAGCAATCACCGAGAGGACACCAAGAAAAACATATCAAAAATTGGCTAGAGAGGGTGTTGGCAGATGTCAAAGCTGCTTGAGCGTGCGAAGACGTTAGAGCCGCGATTTCCAAATAAGTCAACAGGAATTTTTGGAGGAAAATCGAGTGGAATTTTAAATTGGAATGATATTGCTTATCCACATTGGTATAAAATGTATAAGCGTTTAGTAGGAAACTACTGGCAAGCAGACGAAATAAACATGGCGAGTGATGTGAAGCAATTTCCGACATTAACGGAAGAAGAGCAAGATGCTTATTTAAAGATTATTGGGTTACTGTCTACTCTGGATGCACCACAAACAAGGACAGCATTATTATTTTCACTATATGCTACTGATCCATCCGTGCAATCAATTATGGCAGTAATTGCACAACAAGAAGCGGTTCACAATGAGTCTTACTCGTATGTATTATCGTCTGTTGTGTCGCTTGCTGAGCAAAATGAATCTTTTGAGTTGGGTAGGAAAGATCCTGTGTTGTTAAAACGAAATGAAGCAATCATGCATCATTATAATACGTTCGCCAGTGAGCCGACTATCGAAAATATTTTAAAAACAATGGTGTATACAGTTTTGCTTGAAGGAATGTTTTTCTATTCTGGATTTGCTTTCTTCTATAACTTGGCAAGGAATAATAAAATGGTTGGAACTTCAACGATGGTAAGCTACATTAATCGTGATGAATTAGAGCATGGTAGGTTCATTTCTGAAATGTTCCGTGCGACACTTGCTGAAAATCCTGAATATAACCATGAAAGCTTTTTAGAATGGGTATATGAAAGTTTCCGAAATTCAGTAGACCTCGAGATTGAATGGTCGACATATGTGTTGGAAAATGTAGATGGAATTGACCTGGAAGAAATGAGCGGGTATATTAAATATCGTGCCAATAAAATGCTCAGAATGATGGGATTAAGTGAAATATACGAAGAGCATGTAGAAAATCCAATGAAATGGATCCGCGCTTATGTGGATAATTTTGATGGCACGAAGACGGACTTTTTCGAACAAAAATCAAGGGCATATACGAAAACAAGTGATTTAAACGGATTTGACGATCTCTAAAAATGGGGGAACCAACTTGATGTTGTTGGTCCCCTTTTAATGATTGTAATCACTGAATCCCAGCTGTGCGCTGAATTATAGACCGACCCCGCTGAATCTCGGCAGTGCGCTGAATAATCGTTCAGATCGCTGAATTATAGACCGACCCCGCTGAATCCCGGTAGATCGCTGAATAATTTTGTAATTCGCTGAAGTAAACCCCGCTGAATCTCATGCGGTTTGCGCTGAATAATCGGTCAGACCGCTGAATTATAGACCGAACCCGCTGAATCCCGGTAGATCGCTGAATAATTATGTAATTCGCCGAATAATTGAAAATCCCGCTGAATCTCATGTGGTTTGCGCTGAATAATCGGTCAAATCGCTGAATTATAGACCGAACCCACTGAATTCCGTCAGTGCGCTGAATAATTTTGTAATCCGCTGAAGTAAACCCCGCTGAATCTCATGCGGTTTGCGCTGAATAATCGGTCAAATAGCTGAATTGTTGGGCGAAACCGCTGAATTCCGTCAGTGCGCTGAATAACTTTGTAATTCGCTGAATAATTGAAAATCCTGCTGAATCTCATGTGGTTTGTGCTGAATAATCGGTCAGATCGCTGAATTATAGACCGAACCCGCTGAATCCCGGTAGATCGCTGAATAATTTTGTAATCCGCTGAATAATAGTAAACCCCGCTGAATCTCATGCGGTTTGCGCTGAATAATCGGTCAAATCGCTGAATTGTTGGGCGAAACCGCTGAATCCCGGCAGTGCGCTGAATAATTTTGTAATTCGCCGAATAATTGAAAATCCCGCTGAATCTCATGCAGATTGCGCTGAAAAATCGGTCAGATCGCTGAATTGTTGGGCGAAACCGCTGAATTCCGTCAGTGCGCTGAATAATTGACCGAAACCGTTGAATCGCAATACCTCACCAAAAAATTATTGTGCTTTTACTTGTTTAATTGTTTCGCCGTCGGACTTCTTCCTTCTAAATATCCGCTTCATTCCATTTCCAATATCCTCAAATAGTAGGTAAATAGCAGGTATTAAGATTAATGTTATAAAGGTTGAAAATAGTAATCCTGAAATAATGACTACGGCAAGTGGCGATTGATAATCGCTGGACGTTCCTGTTGCTAAAGCAAGTGGCAACATTCCGCCGACTGTCGTTAATGTTGTCATAAAAATTGGTCTAATTCGTTCTTTTCCAGCGTTGACCAATGCTTCATTTACATCTAAACCGTTATTTCGGAGCTGCCTCACCCGATCAATTAGTAGAATTCCATTATTTAACACGATTCCAACGAGCATGATTACTCCAATTCCTGACATTATATTCAATTCTTTTTGAGAAATGAATAGTCCAATTAGTACTCCTGTAATAGAGAGTGGAATAATAAATAAAATGATAATTGGATGTTTTAAACTATTAAATTGAATGGCCATGACAACAAAGACAAGAAATAGTGATATTGCAAAGATGATTACTAAATCTTGGGCAGCTTTTTGTTGTTCTTCTAAATCCCCAGTAACCGAAACAGCGTATCCTTGGTCTATTTCTAGGTCTTGCATTATTTTATTTATTTCCCTGTTCATTGCTCCTAAATCGTGCCCTTCACTATCGGCAGTGATGCTAATATATCTTTCTCCATTTGAGCGATCAATTTGTAACTGGGAAGAAGCCTCTTTTAAAGAAATATAATTAGAAAGTTTCTTTTCCCCGTCTACAGTCATTATCTTGTTATCCAATAGTTCCTGTTTCTCATGAATGTTCCGATCATTTTTTACTAAAATAGGTACCGAATTCCCGTCGATAACCATTTCCCCGATTGGTGTATCAGCAAACATATGCGAAATATTCATGTATAGGTAAGGAGCAGTAATATTATCATCGTTCATATTTTTTTCATTTAATTCAATTAAAAATTCATCAGCACTTTCACCAGTTTGTACTGTCACGGATTTGATGTGATCCAGTTTTTCTAACTCCTCTGCCACATCTTTTGCAATAGCTTGTAAAGTTGTAAAGTTATCGCCGCTAACCCTCAGTCCAATTGGAGGGTTTATCGTACCTTCCATAGAAGTACCAACACTTTTGATTGGAAACTCAGCTTCAAGCGCCCTAAACCTTTCTAAGATTTGATCATTAATTTCATGTTGCTCCATCGTTTTTTCTTCTTCTGGCGTCATATTGATAAGTGCGACAAAAACACCTGCATTATCTAATATGACATTATTATCTACATCCGGTATTTCTTCTAAAAGTTCGTTCATTTGTAAAGCAATTTCAGCACGGTCATCTGTAGAAACACCAGGTTCAAGTTCAACAATTACTTCTGCATAACGATTTAAGATATCCGGCATTACTGTCATCGGTATTTTAGCAAGTAACAGGAAGGAACTGAAAAATAAAACGATGAAAAGACTAATCACGCCAATACGTCGACGTTTTTTCTTTGTCAGCCACTTAATTGTACTACCATATTTACCAATTAAATTAAGTTTCCCAACTTTTTTTGGCCTTGCTTTTAAAAAGTTTTCCGATAACACTGGAATTAATGTAAATGCGACAACAACTGAGCTAATAAGTGTAACAGCAATAACAACTGTGAGCACAATCATCATTTTACCAATCTCATCATCTAGTAAAACAATTGGTATAAAGACGACAATTGTTGTGAGCATAGAGGATATTACAGCACCTACAACTTCTTTTGTACCAGAAATAACCGCTTCAACATTCGAATATCCTTCTTCCTTTTTCTTGAAAATAGACTCCAATACAACAATGGAGGCATCGACCAACATCCCAATTCCTAACCCAAGTCCGACTAAACTTAATAAATTAAAGCTGTAATCAAGAAAGGTCATCGTTATAACGGCAAGCAATACGGAAGCAGGAATGGATAGTCCAATAATAAAGGTTGCTCGGAAACTGCGTAAGAATAATAATAAAACGATGATTGCAATGATTCCACCAATCAAAATATTACTCGTTACACCATCAATAGCGCTCGTAACATAATCAGCTTGTGCAGCAATTTCGTCCATTTGAAGATGATTATCATGTTCTTGTTCAATTTTTTCTACTTCCGCACGTACAGCTTCTGCCATGTCAATTTGGGTAAAGTCATTTGATCTACCAATTTGTAGAAGTAAAAACTCTGGATCCCCATTTTTCCAAGCAACATTCGTTTGCTCACTTATTTCTTCTTTGACAGTAGCAAAATCGGATAACTTTTTCATTCCTTCATTCGTCTGAATTGGAATGGCTTTCATGTCATTTATATTGCTAAATGTCGTATTCCAACGAAGGGTGGGATCCCCTTTTTCATTTTTAAGGCTTCCAATTGAAGCATTTGTGTTTGTCTGTTCAATGGTAGAAATAATATCCTCTTGTGTGATCTCATAGGTCTCCAATTGTTTTGGTTCCAGCGTAATGGTAATTTCCTTTTCCTCTAATCCAGAGATAGCAACTTCATTTACTTCTTTCAGTGCTTCCAATCTTGGCTTCACTACATCTAATGCAAATTCAGACATTTCTTGTAAAGTTCCCCCAGATATATCCATAAATAATTCATATTGCCCATCGGTGGAGGCTTGCATGACAGTAACATTTTTCACTCCGTGCAATTCATTTGTTAACCCATTTATTTCATTTTCTATTTCTTTTGTTACGTCATTGCTATTATCATTCTCAAGCTCAACGATGAAAAAAGTGTCATTTGTAGAAGTCGTAGATTCATAGCTATCCACGCCTTTTGTGCTTTCCAATATATGTTCAACTGGAATCGTAACAAATTGCTCAACATCTTCCGCAGGCATTTCTTCTGTCTCAATAACAATTAATGTTTGATTAAATGTTACTGATGGAAAAAGTTCCTTATCTAGGTTAGTGACTCCGTAAAAACCTAAACCAAAAATAAATGTAATAAATAATCCAACAATGATCTTTCTTTTTAACAAGAAACGCAACACTTTTATACACCCCATTTTTAAAATCACCTTACTTGGTTGATTAGTTATGTAATTAACCATATACCCATTAACAGATAAAGTCAATACCTTTTCCATTTGTTTGAATTATCATAGCAATTTATTGATGAAGTCAGAAGCGGCTAAAGGTTTAAACAGGATACGACTTAAGGCTTATAGTCATTTGAATATTTGGAAAATTTCATTTAATGGGAAGTAATATTATGGTAAACTATTGTTAAGAAAGTAACCGAAAAGGGGTGGAATACAATGATTACTTTTAAAAATGTTAGGTGGATCACACTGTATGCAATTATTTTACTCGTTTTAATTTTTGTTTTAAGTGCAATTAATGTTCAATTAGAGGAGCATGCGAAAATTACATTTCAAATGTATCCACATATCATTTCCATAACAATTATTTATCCCCTTATTGGAGTATTATTTGGGACAGCTCACATTTTGAAGGAGCAAAAAAAGCAAGGAAATTGGAAGTTAAACTTGGGGAAGATGTTAATAATCGGAATTCCAACATTTTATCTTGCTTACTATACATTTATAATTTTCTCTTTCGATGCTCCCCTCCACTTTTTAGCAATACCTGGCGCATTTTTCACTAAAGTAATCCTGTCATATCATACAATGCATCTCTTTCAAATTTTGCTCGGGTATACAATTATAACGAGTTTTTATAAGGAGGAGGAAAGGATACTTGAATAGCCTTTAAAATAAATTAACCCGCACGAGAAATTAACGTGCGGGTTAAAAATTATCCATAAATTCATTTTAAGTTCCAATAAATAACACTATCCTAATACATTTTAAGATTTTCTTTACGTATTATAAAGGAGTCATTGACTGGTTGTTTTTTTGCGCATCGTCCTGATACCGAGCAAAATTAGTAGGAGACAGATAGCGCCAAGTATGATAAACATGACAGCCAATGATGCGCCTACTCCTTGCATAACCGTGTCCTGAAAAGTTAAAACAGGTGGTGCTCCATATTCAGCCGGCATAAGGAGGAATCGCGCTACGGAAAGGTATCCAAGATGAAAACCAATTGCAGCCCACAGACTACCTGTCCAGACACGGATGAGCGCTAACGCAATCCCAAAAAAGAAATGTAGGATCAGCTGTGAGGGAAGCGCAGCGATACTTGAGGGTGGAGATATCCCAACAACCACCAGTAAAAGAGAAATACTGGCGGAAAAGCCGATAAATATAAGCGCCTGGATCAAAACAGACAGCCAAACGGATAGACGTTGACGCAGTACATCATAGATGAGCCCACGCATGGCAAGTTCCTCCGGTAATGCTTCATAAAAAAGGGCAATGAGCATATTGAGAAGTAAGGCGTCGACCCAGGAGAAAGGTGCGTGCCATTGTTCTATAGTAATCAAACCGAGCATGTTAAAGCTGAATAGGCTAGCGGTGGCCAGTAGAACCACAAGAAGGAATCCCGTAAAAAAATGAGGCAAACGGTTTAACGTATAAGCTGGTTCCACTTTGCCAATCTGCTTGTGCATCCGTTGATATAAATAAAGAATGAATGGAACCACAATGATACTCATTACAACAGCCTGAATTAGCTTTTGTCCGTTTCCTATTATGGCAAACTGAGTCTCCGCCACCGTACCAGCCACCACAGCTAAAAATAGGCCGAGTGTCACTGTCGCCCAACCACCTAGTAAAAATAATCCCCATTTTTTCATGATATCACTCTCCTTTTTTCTTTTACAGATTTTCTGAACGAGAATGCCCATGCAGGTGGTAGACCGACTTAAGACAGGCGATGATAGTGAGGTCAGACAAGGTGTAGCTACTGCTATCTTAGTTATCTGAAAATATGCTATACTTAATTTATAGACAAGCAAAGGTCTCTAAATCATACTCGTTCATTGAAAACTGGATATTGTATAAGGTTCGGTTGCCTAATCATGCTATCGGTAAAACAATATGTGTCATCAAGCAAAAGGCGCTAAAACATATAGAACGAAAAGCTGTACACTATGGTAACAGTAGTGTAGCCATACCTGCTATATGCACTGGATATGGAGGGGGAATGGGATATCCCAATCTTGAGTCCTGTCAAAACAGAAATGGACTAAAGAACGCTTAGTCATTTTAGAATCCCACTGGCGATAGCCAGCTTGCCCGGTTAACGGGTGGGAGTCTCAACCTATCATCTTTGTAACATCCTTGTAATGAACCCTAAATTTTCTTCATCAGCGATAAAGAAATCAAAGCCATATAAAGAGGCTACACCGAGAACAATTGTCCAACTAAGCAAACTCGCTGTCATTAGATATAATGTTTTCGTCTTCTTGGCCCCAAAGCCAATTGCAAGTAAAACAGATAAATGTGATCCAACAAAAAATGGTCCAATAAAGGCAAGTCCCGGTAGACCGTATTTATCCCAAAGAGACTTGGCACGTTTATGTCGCTTCGAATCTGTTTGTTCTTCCTTTTTTCTTTTTCGACGCCACTCTCTAATTTTATCCAAGAAAACAATGAGCAAGACAATCGTTAATAGATTACCTAAAAATGCGATAATCATCGTTGGTATTGCTGGAACCCCACCTATAATGGCTACCGGTATAATTAGTGCAATTTCAAAAAATGGGATAGCTGCTAGTACAAATATAATGCAGTATGTGACAAGCATTTTTATTTCCTCCTTATAATCCGTTTTCTAGTTAAAAGTCGTTCTTGTTAGTAATAGAGTAATTATCTCTTCCAACTCCATTGCTGAACTGTTCATTGGCTTCATGTTATGTGCTGCAAAATATGTTTCTGTCGCTGTAGCGTCATTTGAAATTAATTCATTCCCAGATCGTGAAATTTCTCCAGGAACAGGCGAACCTTTTAATGTATCAGAAAACCAATATTTCCGGTAGTTTTCAGTTAAAACGTCTTTTTCAATTGTTTGTATTTGTGTTCCACTTCTAAGCAGCATAATATAATCAGCTAATTTTTTAATATCTTCAGCTTGGTGGCTAGCTAAAATGATGGCTCGCTCCTCATCCTCCATGTATTCCGTCAGCATATCGATAATTAAATTTTTTGATGGGATATCCATGAATGAAGTCGGTTCATCTAAGATTAAAAGTTTTGTATTCCTCGGGATCGTTAACGCAAGCGTTAATTTTTGCTGAACGCCTTGAGATAGATTTATAAATTTTTTATTAAGCGGTACATTTAGCTGATCGATTAATTGGATAAAAAACTTTTGATCCCAATTTGGATACCAGCGAGAAATCAGTTTGTTTAAATCATTGCCTGTAAATGCATCAAAGCCAATCGTTGTTTGTGGCTGATAGGCGATCTGTTTTTTCCAATCTTCATTCTCTCCATTGACTAGCTCCCCGAACGCTTTAATCGTTCCAGAATCTGCATTGACAAGATTCATAACCATCTTCAGTAAGGTACTCTTTCCCGAGCCGTTATCGCCAACTAATGCCGTAACTGTCCCAGGTTCAATGTTTAAATTAATCGGGCCAAGCGTAAAATTATCAATTTCTTTTTGAATATTTTCAATCTCAATGTACTTTTCCAAATTTATTCTCTCCTTTCACTTTCATGTAAAATTGTTAGAAAAAGCTCCTTTATTTGCGAATGAGTATAGTCATAGTTACGTGCAGTTTCAATAGCGTGTTGAAACACATCGTAAACGGCGGATTGTTTTGTGGCATTTTTAAGTGATTGATCGAGTTCTGCGACAAACGTTCCCTTACCTTGAATTGTTTTAATAAATCCGTCATTTTCTAAGTTTTGATATGCTCTTCTCGTCGTAATGACACTCACCTCTAATTCTTTTGATAGGACACGGATAGAAGGTAGAGCAACTCCAGCCGATAAATGTCCACCAGCAATTAATGCTTTTAACTGTTGTTCAATTTGATGATAGATCGGCTCTCGTGAATCTTTAGACAATTGAATTGGTAGTTTCACTTCTCCCGCCTCCTTTATAAATAGTCTGTTTTTCTCATTCTGTTACGCATGATTTTCATCCAAAAGTTCCAACCGATAATCGAAAAAATCAATGAAATAATCATTGAAATGAATGGATAGTTACTGGCCATGTCAATCGTCCATGTGATGAGTCCATTTTTATACCATTTATAAAATACGAACAAATAAAGGAGAAATAAACCAAATCCAATAAAGCATCCATAAAAGATATTCCATCCTAAATTGGAACCAACTTCAAAAGCGGGTGTAACACAGCCGATATAAATCCCGAAACAAAACCAGATAAATGCGAAAGCGATATATGCATGTAACGTCATGAACGATTGAAAGGTCGGATAAAGAAGAATCAGCAACAGACCATTTGATAAAAGCAAGAGAACGAAATAAGTGATAAACCGATATTTAACAATCACTTCTTGTTTCATTGCTAATTTGTTTAAAGCAGTTAGAAAAGGTGCTGCATACCGAATACTTCTAAATTTTTGCAATTGAAAGTCCTTTGGCCTGGCAAGTTGTGAGAGAAATCCACTAAATGTTAGGGTAAAGAAAAAGTCTAGTCCCATCGTTGCCTGTTCAAAATAATGCGGACTAATGGACGTGATCAATAAAAAAACGAGTAAAAACCCAAGCGCTAATAATGGGAGTTGCTTCAATGAATGTTTTAGTTCAAACTTCGCAAGCCAAAATGCTTCTTTCCATTCAGTCATTGGTTCTCCTCCTTACATGTAATCTAGCTTTTTCATCTTTTTTTTCATGTAATATGGCCAAAATTTCCATCCAATCACGATGAAAACAATGGAGACGAAAGTAGCTAGTAATGGCCATTTTTCTGCAAGCGTTGCCGTCCACAAGACAATTCCTCCACCAATAACGAGATGAAAATAATAAAAAGGAATTACTACTACGATAATCACGAAAAGTGAACTAATAATCATGCTTATTGCTGTAACATAATTTCCAGCATCGCCTGCCGGAGTTATCATTCCAAACGCAAAGGTAACAGCAACCCATATGAAGCAAAAAGCAATATAAGAAAGTAAGTTCATTTTACTTAATTCACTATCCAAAAGATAAAACAAGGAAAAGAGTACGACTAAAAATGGCCCAAGATAAGCAGTGTATGTGATTAAACGGCTCTTTACTAAAATGTTTTTAGAAATTGGCAGCTGTAATTGCATCGGTATGGTAGGTGAGAACCAAAGTTTGTCAGAACCTTGTTGATATTTAAAAGCTTTGTTTCTCAGCCAAAAAGGACCGGAAGAAACTAGTATAAGGAAAATGATATCATGATAAGGATCTGGGCTATTCATGTTGTTATATAGGATTAAAACAATAAAGGTCGCTACCGAGAAAATAATCCAGCCTAGTAGTAAATTTACAAGTGATTTTTTTAATTCGACTTTTGCAAGCCAATATGCGTCTTTCCACTCTGTCATGCTACAAACCTCCTTACATATAATCTAATTTTTGCATTCTTTTCTTCATATAGTATGGCCAAAATTTCCAGCTAATCCAGATAAGTATAATCGCGACAATTATAGTTGGTAAGCATTGTGTTTGTGCTAACTTAATTGTCCAAGCAACAATCCCATATCCTAAAAAATTATAAAAGAATAAACTGACTCCAAATCCAATTAAACCAGTAACAATCATATAAAAGGAAATTATTTTTGGGGATACATAATCCCCTACATCACTGGCAGGCATGATCATTCCAAAAGAGAGACCAATGGAAAGCCAAAGAATAAAAAATACGAAATAAGCAGTCAAGCTCATAATTTCACGGATGCCACTATGGAAAAAATAAAGTATTGGAAAAACAGTAATGATAAAGGGCAATAGATAAGCAAGATAAATAATGAGTCTACTTTTAACAACTGAGTCCTTAGGAATTGGTAATTGCGACTGCATAATGAGCGTAGGGGATGCCCAAATTTGCTCTGAAACTTTTTGATATTGAAAATGTTTAGATCGTAACCAAGAAGGTGCGATGCTAAAAGCGAGTATAAAAAAGATATCAAATACAATATAATTTTCCCTAATATATCTACTAAAGCTAGTTAAAAAAAGTAAACTCACCATCGTTAAGATCAACCAACAAAGAAAGATATTAACAGCTGACACTTTCCATTCAAACTTCGCTAACCAAAAGGCCTGTTTCCACATTTTCATTTTAGTCCTCCAACAGTGATGGTGTGTATATCTTTATATACAGTATATGACCAGTGAATATTTCTGTCAATAGGAAAACAGGAAAATAATATATGTTTCAATTTGATTATGTTTGTCCAAGATAGGTAGAGAAGGACAAACGTGAGGAGTTAGATTAATATGCAAACAGGAAAATCACTTTTATTATTAACGATAGTTACAATCACTTTATTTGGTTGTCAAGATAGACCACAAGAGCCCGAAATGAATGAAGAAAGTCAAGAGGAATATGATGCCATCGAGGTTGATAAGGGAGAAAAAGAAACAAGGGAGTCGCTTGAAATTGAATTAATTGATGGAGAAGGAATCCAAGTTGGAATTGCGACATTGACTGAGGAATCCGATGGAGTTCATATTGCCGTGGCTGCACACCATCTTCCAGAAGGAATGCATGGATTTCACATTCATGAGAAAGGAATGTGTGACACCCCTGATTTTGAGTCAGCAGGAGGCCATTTTAATCCAGGCGGAAAAAATCATGGTTTCGATGATCCAGAAGGACCTCATGCTGGAGATATGGTGAATTTGGAAGTACATGCGGATGGAACTGCTGAACAAATTTTCATTAATGACATGGTAACATTAAAAAAAGATGTTCCTCATTCTTTATTTAGTGAAGAGGGTACTACGTTAATGATTCATGCTGATTCAGATGATTATGTTTCACAACCAGCTGGAGACGCAGGAGAAAGAATCGTTTGTGGAGTAATAAGTAAAAAGGAGAAATAACAACTAGATCGAGATGGGAAGAACATATTTTTTGGCAGATATGAAAACCATAAATCCTTTCTTGCTGCTCACTGGCTAAAAGCGCGACGTCCTGTCGCGGGCGCCAGTACTAGCACGTCAATCATTCGTAAGTGTAATGAAGGCATTCGCCGTCAAAGCTTAGTGAATGCCTAGTTTTCTAAAAATCCCATCTCATTTTCAGAAAAATACTATACTTCAAGCTGTAATCTTTCAAAATCAGTTTTTAATCATGTATACTTATCTTTAAGAAAGGAAGATTACATGGAATCTACCGGAATAGAGAAGACCGATAATGAAAAAATTTTTTCTAAAGACTTCGCATTCATTTGGCTTGCGAACTTTTTTGTTTTTCTAGGTTTTCAAATGACCCTTCCAACGATACCGATTTTTGTAAATGAATTAGGTGGAAGTGATCAATTGATTGGTATTATCGTTGGGATTTTTACATTTTCGGCATTACTCTTTCGCCCATATGCTGGTCATGCACTTGAAACGAAAGGTAGAGGGATCGTTTACTTATTTGGACTATCTTTATTTGTTTTATCCATCGGTTCTTTTGGGTTTATTACTAGTATGGCGTTTTTGATTGTTATGCGGATAGTTCAAGGGATCGGATGGGGTTTTTCTACAACGGCATCTGGAACAATTGCGACCGACTTAATTCCACCAAGTCGACGTGGGGAAGGAATGGGGTACTATGGATTATCGGGAAACTTAGCGTTAGCATTTGGTCCGGCTCTTGGCTTGACACTTGCAGGTGTTCTTTCTTTTACGCAATTATTTTTAATTTGTGCTAGTCTCGGATTGATTGCATTTTTGCTTTCATTAAACATCCGTTATAAAAAGGTTGATGAGTCACCCCATAAAACAAAGCCAGCAAGATTCGATGTGCTTGAAAAAACGGCAATCAATCCCTCTATTATATTACTTTTCATAACACTAACCTTTGGAGGTATCGCAACTTTCCTACCATTATTCGCTGCTGAGAAGAACATTGAAGGAATTCAATTTTATTTTATTGCCTATGCAATCTTTTTAATGTTATCAAGGATATTTGCGGGTAAGATTTATGACGCAAAAGGGGATTTATATGTTATCCCACCTGGAACGGTTTTAATTTTTATAGCAATGTTGCTATTAGCTTGGTTACCTAATATGAGCACAATGGTTATTGCTGGTGCTTTATATGGTTTAGGATTTGGCACAGTCCAGCCAGCGTTACAAGCTTGGGCCGTAGATAAAGCAGCGGCAAACCGCAAAGGAATGGCAAATGCTACGTTTTTCTCTTTCTTTGACTTAGGGATTGGGATTGGTGCAATGCTGTTTGGGCAACTTGCATTTTTATACGGTTATCAAATTATTTATCTCGTATCAGCCTTTTCAGTAATAATTTCACTCTCGTATTATATGTTTCTAGTTGTAACAGGACGTAGAAGAGCAAGATCTTAAAGTAAGAAAATTTATTTAAAGGTTAGGTATTAAGCATTGAAAAAAATCAGTCGTAGTCAAATTCAACGTTTATTTCCTCCTCACATCTATGAGCGCGGAGTCATTTATTATAAGGAAAATAGAGTAAATGGACTCAGTTATAATAAGCATGAAAAAGCTTGGTTTGCGGAGGTAGAAGGTTCAGAACTGTATTATGTTGAAGTTGATTTAACTAAACTAAGTGATGGGAAAATTAGAACATATTGTGATTGCCCTGCTTTTAACACGTATCATTCTTGTAAACATCTTGTAGCTGTTATGCTTGGAATAGCTAACCATACGTATGGACGTGAGTGGGAAACACGTGATACACATCAATTTATTGAAGGGATTCTTTCCAACCAACGAATGGGTAATTCAGGACTGATTGTTGGAAAAACGCCAATGATTGTTGAGTATTATTTAAAGTTGGATCAAGCTAATAAAATTTGGCTTGAACTAAAAACAGGGATTGATCATTGTTATGTCATTCGAAATGTAAGAGAGTTTTTAGACCATGTGTTACATGATGAAGAACATTTTTTTACAAAAAAGTTCAGCTTCGACCCAAGAAACCATTATTTTTTAAAACAAGACGAGGATATTCTTCGAGAGTTACAAGATTTTATTGAAACAGGTGACCTATTCACAGATAGGAGCTATGATGTGGGCAATGCCTATGACAGAAGAGAGCTTCTCATTCCACCCATGTCCTTTTCGTCATTACTTGAAAAATTGATTCAACGAAACTTGCTAGTAGAAGTCGGAAATGAATTTTATAAAGAGGTAGAAATTATAAATGATGAAATGCCTGTTAAATTCTCTGTTAACCAAAATAATGATACCGAACAATTACTGTTAAAGCTAAATGGAGTAAAGGGAGTGAAGTATTTTCCAGCTTATAAGACGATATTTTCAGAAGGAAATTTTTATTTTCCATCTGATAGTCAGCTTGGTGTAATGAGACAAATCCGACGATTAGGAATGGACAATCATGAACTTCCCATTTCCTCAGAAAGCGTTGATACATTTTTTTCTGAAGCACTACCTATATTAAAGCAAGCTTCATCAATTGAAGTCGAAGAAAAAGTTACAGAAGAGCTAGTAGAGCATCCACTTCGGGCGACATTATATTTACAGGAAAAAGATCATTTGATTGTAGGGAAGCTAACGTATCATTACGGTAATCAGGAGCTGGATCCATTTGTAAAAAGAAATAATAATAAGGTTATTATTATACGTGACGTAAAAAAAGAGCAACAGATAATGGATTTAATTGAACAATCAAATTTTTATTATAATGGAAAAGAACTTTACCTCAAGATGGACGATGATGAAGAGATCTATGATTTTCTCTATACAATTTTGCCAGAATTAGATCAGCATGTTGAATTATTTTTGACTTCTGACATTCAAAGCTTAATTACGGAGTATGAACCGGTACCAAGCGCTACTGTTAATGTTCAAGGCGATTCTAATTTATTAGAAATTGGATTTGATATAAGTGGTGTCGATGAGGAAGAGATATCTGAGATGTTAAAAGCTGTAATAGAGAAAAAACGTTTTTACCGCTTAAATAGTGGAGCGCTTATTTCCCTTGAAACAGAGGAATACAAAGCGGTAGGAAGAATGTTTGATGATCTACGCATCAATAAAAATGATCTAGAAGATGGTAGTCTGTTGTTACCAGCTTATCGAGGGATGCAAATTGACCAATTAAACAATGCGCAAATAAATTATGAGCCATCTTTTAACCAGTTATTAGAGCGATTAAAGTCACCTGAAGAACAAGTATATGAATTACCAAAAAACTTACATGCCGAATTGAGGCATTATCAAGAAACTGGCTACCAATGGTTTAAGTCTTTAAGTTCTTATCAATTAGGTGGAATATTAGCTGATGATATGGGACTTGGTAAGACGTTACAGACAATTGCTTATTTATTATCAGAACCTAGTGAGAAACCTCATTTGGTAGTTGTGCCTTCTTCTGTGATTTATAACTGGAGGAATGAAATTGGAAAATTTGCTCCAGATTTGAATGTAGCAGTAATTACCGGTTCACCAGAGGAGCGCTTGCAAATAATTGAAGAAGCTAAAGATGTCGATATTTGGATTACCTCGTACGGAACAGTTCGACAAGATATTACATTATACAAAACGTTATCATTTCAAACCCTCATACTCGACGAAGCTCAATATATTAAAAATTATTTCACGAAAACTTCTCGAGCTATCCGTGAAATAAAAGCAGCAAAACGTTTTGCTCTTAGTGGTACACCAATTGAGAATTCTATTGATGAATTATGGGCTATCTTCCAAGTAATTTTACCAGGATTTTTACCAAGTCAAGCAGATTTTAGAAAAATGGAAAGAGAGAAAATTGCTTCCTTAACAAGACCATTTATTCTACGCCGAGTAAAGAAAGATGTATTAAAGGAATTACCTGATAAAATTGAATCTGTGCATATTTCTGAACTTACAAAAGATCAAAAAGAGTTATATGTGGGCTATTTACAACAACTGCAGGCAGAAACATCTGCCTCAATTGCAGGTAATCAATTTCAGAGAAACCGGATGAAGATATTAGCTGGACTTACACGACTTCGTCAACTCTGTTGTCATCCTTCCCTATTTATTGAAAATTACGAAGGGCGTTCAGGTAAGCTCGATGAATTAATGGAGTCGGTTCAGACAATGATTGAAAATGGAAAAAGAATGTTGATTTTTTCTCAGTTTACGTCCATGCACGAATTGATTATTAAGGAGCTAGAGAAATTAGGTATTGATTATTATTATTTACATGGTCAAACGCCTTCCAAAGATCGCGTCGAAATGAGCGAAGCATTTAATACTGGAGAAAAAAGCGTCTTTTTAATTTCGCTACGAGCAGGCGGAACGGGACTGAACTTAACTGGTGCAGATACTGTTATTCTGTATGATTTATGGTGGAATCCAGCTGTTGAGGATCAAGCAGCAGGAAGAGCACACCGGTTTGGTCAGAAAAATGTTGTTCAAGTAATCCGTTTTATTACAGAGGGTACAATTGAAGAAAAAATCTATGAACTTCAGCAGAAGAAGCGGGAATTAATTGATCAGGTGATACAACCAGGTGAAACGATGTTATCAAGTTTATCGGAAGAAGATGTTCGAGAGTTGTTAAGTATATAAGCGAAGGAGCCTGTTTTGGATAGGCTCCTTTATTTGTAGAAAGTATATTTTCTTGACTCGCTCACAGGCTAAAAGTGCGAAGTCCCAGATCTTTTTGGTGGGACGAGCTTTAGCGTAATCCCAAACTTCGCGCTTCTCCACTACGATAAAGAAGACTTGCCGACTGGCTTGTCTAGAGGCTTAGTCGCACTTATACCCTTGCGGTGAAAGCGGGCATCGGTTCACTGACGTTCACCGTGTGTCCTTTATCTCATTGCGAAGCACTCCAGTTTGTACGTTGCTGAACGGGAGCTTGCGCTTTTGTTCGCAGATAAGAAAGTATAAAATTTTCCTACTGCATAAGTGCAACTAAGGCTTTCGCCAGGGCTTGGCGATAAGCCAAGTTTTCTAATGTTGAGGGCATGTTTTCTTTGGCGAATGCCAAATTTTTTAAGGCAGATAAGGTCATCGTGTTATTAATATTTATTCATATATAGCGTGATAAAGCCGTTTTATTGCTTCATCAATCTTTTCCTCAGCAATCGCTGCAAAACCGATGACGAGGATTACTTCTTTTTGCTTTTGAGTTTGATGTTTCAACATAAACCGACGCAACGAGTACACCTCGAGTTTTTCCTTATCAGCGGCTTCTTCAACTTCCTCATACGACTTTTTAGTTTTAAAATGAGCGATAAAATGTAGACCAGCTGGAATATCCTCTATATGAATTGAATGGTTAAAATAGCGTTTTAACGTCTTAATCATCATGTGACGTTTTGTTTCGTAATGATGATTCATTCGCTTAATATGCCGCGCATATGCACCACTGTCAATAAAATAATGTAACGTATATAAGTTTAACGTATTATTATAAGGAATTAAGTGGTTGTAATGTTTGCGGTACTTCCGTAATAACGGTATCGGTAACACCATATAACTTATTCGCAACCCTGTTAACATGGATTTGGAAAATGTCCCCATATAGATAACACGCTGATGACGATCAAGACTTTGCAAAGATGGAATTTGATCTGTTTCATATTTAAATTCACTGTCGTAATCATCCTCAATAATATAGCGATCGGATTGTTGTGTAGCCCAATTTAGTAATTGAAGTCGCCTTGAAATAGGCATAATCTTCCCCATTGGAAATTGATGGGAAGGGGTAACAAGTACCATATCTGCATGAAGGTGAGTCAACTTTTCGATATCGATACTCTTGGAATCTAACGGCACAGGTATAACATGCGCTCCGATTTGGTTTAAATGACGATGAATTCTAGCGTAACCGGGATCTTCTACAGCGATCTGCACGGTCTTAGTCATTTGTTGCATCTGAATCAATTGTTCTATTAAAGGCTGGGTTCCGACACTGATTACAACTTGCTCTGGTTCACAAACAACACCACGTGTTAAATTAATTATTTTAGAAATAGTTTGTCGAACAAGGTAAGGACCTTGTTGATGAGTAATATGAGCAAGCTCGTTACGATGCATTTCAATCGCTTGCTGCTGACTTTTTTCCCAGTCTTTAAAAGGGAATAAGTTCACATTGGTCGCCATATGTGATAAGGAAAGCCAATCGTTTTGTTCAAGGGTACATTCTTTCAGGTCATCGGGGAAAGGAATTTTTGTCGGTTTATCTTTGTCAAAATAACTTATTTTTTCTACATAATATCCACTTCTTTCTTTTGCATAAATGTAACCTTCTGCTATTAGTTGTTCATAAGCAGATGAAATGGTATTAACGCTTACATTTAACTGGGAGGCAAGATCACGTTTTGATGGTAATTGATCATGTTCACTTAACTTTCCGTCTAATATTGATTTCTTAAGATCTGTATATATTTGTCGATATAAATATCCCTTTTGTCGATTTTTATCAATAGTCATAAATAACAATATTCCCACCTCATTTGGTACTATATTTTTATCCGTTTTGATACTTTTCATAATATCAGATGTCTAATATAATATCTATAAATCACTTGGAGAGGAGAATGCTACATGAGTGATAAAACATTGGAATTGCAAAAGAAACGAAAAAAATACATACCTAAAGGAATCTCAAATGGAAATTTAAATATTGCAAAAGAAGCGAGCGGTGCCACAATAATTGATGAAAATGGACGAGAATGGATTGATTTTGCTAGTGCAATCGGGACTTTAAATGTAGGTCATAATCACCCGAAAGTCATTAAAGCCGTAAAAGAACAAGTTGATAGATTCTTACATCCAGGATTTAATGTGATGATGTACGAATCTTATATTGAATTGGCTGAAAAACTATGTACGATTATTCCAGGAAAATTTGAAAAACATGCGGCATTATTTAACTCTGGCGCAGAAGCAGTTGAAAATGCAGTGAAAATGGCACGTAAATATACGAACAGACAAGCAGTCGTATCTTTTACACGAGGTTTTCACGGTCGTACCAATTTAACGATGGGAATGACTAGTAAGGTTAAGCCGTATAAGTTTGGTTTCGGCCCTTTTTCTCCAGAAATTTATCAAGCGCCTTATCCGTATATGTATCATAAGCCTGAAGGAATGTCAGAGGAAGAATATGTTGACCATCTAATAAATGAATTTGAAGATTTTTTCATTTCAACTGTCGCACCTGAAACGGTAGCATGTGTTGTTATGGAGCCAGTTCAAGGAGAAGGTGGATTTATTATACCTCCTAAAAAGTTCGTTCAAGCTGTAAGGAACTTTTGTACAGAACATGGTATTGTTTTTGTTGCAGATGAAATACAGACTGGTTTTGCGCGCACTGGTACACTTTTTGCTATAGAGCAATTTGATATTGATGCAGACCTTATGACTGTTTCGAAGTCTTTAGCGGCTGGATTACCATTAAGTGGTGTCGTTGGTCGTAAAGAAATTTTAGATGCAGCGAACCCTGGTGAGCTTGGCGGGACGTATGCTGGAAGCCCTGTTGCATGTGCTGCTGCTTTAGCAGTTATAGATGTTGTAAAGGAAGAAAACTTAGTAAGTAAGTCGGAGCAAATTGGACATAGAATAGAAGAAAAGTTGAAAGAGCTTTCTAAAAAGCATGTATTTATTGGAGATATACGTCGTTTAGGTTCGATGGTTGCTGTAGAACTTGTTGAAGATAAGGCAACTAAACTGCCAAATAAAAAAGCGGTTGAAACGATAATCTCCTATGCAAATGATAATGGTCTTTTGCTCCTATCAGCTGGAATAAAAGGAAATGTAATTCGCTTTTTAACACCGCTTGTTATTACAGATGAAGAGTTAACGGAAGGATTAAATATTTTAGAGAAGGCTTTTGATCAAGTTTGAATAGTAAATAAGAGTAAAGATTTCTTGAATCAAAAAAATAGATAATTGTAAAACATTTGGAGTAAGTTAGATGAAAAGTCTGTCATAACAAACGTCTTATATACTCTCTTTGCTTACTCCATTTATTTACATTATAGGACCTTGGTGCCCTATAATGTTTCATTTGTATTTGAAATGAATTTTAAAAAGTTGAACAATGCTTATGGGAATCTTTATACGCATAACGAAAGGTTACAGAGTTTTACTGACCGTGGACCGAATTCCAAGAAAAAGTTAGATCTAGAACATAGAAAGAAAAAGCAATGGCACTTGAAAATGCACATTTACAAACAAAAAAATAATTAACTCCTCTTTAAAACATGGTGGTAGCAATGTTTAAGGGGAGTTTTTGTTTTTTTGACTTTGAATTCGGGAAATTATTAAGCATATAAGTGCGTGTTCAAAAGGAGGATAAAAAGGACCAAGAAGTTCGAGGCGGCGCAGTTCCCGTCAGTGGAATGTATGCATTTAGATACAATAATACAGGATCGTTATACTATATTAGAAAGTGTACAATTTTGTTCCTTTATTTCTGAAAGGATAATTATTATTAATATCGCCGAATTAATGTATATCCGCTGAATCATCGCTGAAACCCATCAAATTAACCCCAGTACTCACTGAATCAAACTTTTCTTTTTTATCCATAGAAAAAAGGGAAAATATATTAAAAAAATTCAAATAAAAAAGTTCACAAATTAGACACAAACTCTTGCCTTTATGGAAAAAATATATTAGAATATTAGTACAATTCAGTAAAGGGGCGTTGCTACATGAAAATCGTTGCAAGTGGATTTGTTAAATTACTTGTATCTTACTTAGCAGTCGTGTTCGTAATAATGTTTTTGCCCGTTTTTTTAATAACGACAGATTTTTCCGCTTTTGATAGCATAATGAATTATCTGTTTAACAATAAATCTAACTAAGTTGATTTGCAAATGTACGAAGAGCACTTGATTTTTAGTGCTCTATTTTATTTGAGAAATTTCTTTTTTAGCAGATAAGAAAGTATAAAACTTTCCTACTGCATAAGTGCAACTAAGGCTTTCGCCAAGGCTTGGCGATAAGCCAAGTTTTCTAAAAGTCCATATCAACATACTTTAGCGCATGAATGGAAAATTCAATCATAAATCGATGCGGAGGATTCATGAAGTCATTTCCAATTAAAGATTCTATTCTTTTTAATCGATGATATAGTGTTTGTCTTACGATATGTAATTCTTCAGCGGTCTCATTTTTAGCACCTTGATTGTTAAGATACACTTGCAATGTTTTGATAAGCTCCGTTCCTTTTTCATTATCGTATCGAAGTAATGGGGCTATATAGTCTAGGATTATTTCTTTTATGTCATCTTTATTGTCTAAAAGATCAATAAGACGGTAAAAAGCTAGGTTTTCATAAAAAGGACTTTTCATTAATTCAATATTTTGTTGGTAATTTAATGTCGATAACGCTGTTTGGTAACTCTTACCTAACTGCTCATAATTAGAAATTACCTTTCCAAGGCTGATCCACTGTAATTCGCTCTGTATAAGCGGGTCATTGTTTTTTTCATATACGTTATGAAGTACTTGTTCAAGTCGTGTTGTTAGATTGTTTGACTGTTGATTGATTAATAGAAGAATGAAAATATTATCTCTGTATTGATCTCTCACAGTTAACAGTTGAAATCCATGTTCAAGTAAAATAGGTCGCAGAAGCATAATGAGTGCGGTCTCAGAACTATTTGTACCTATATCTTTTCTCAGGAGTGAATTTTGGATTGGTTTGACTCCAATAATCGCTTCTTTTATAAGGATTCCAGGAGTCTCTTGATGAATTTTTGAAATGATTTCTTCATGAGTTAATGTTCCGGCAATAGCTTCAAGAATCCATTCATTCTTTTTCAAATGATTTTCCTCTTTTTGTTGATGATGTTTCCAGAAGTATTGACCAAGGATTTCACCACATCTTTTTAGACCTAGTTCTTCAAATTGAGTGATGTCCCTTTTATGTTTCAACATGTATAGCGTTGCAACATTGTTCCCAAATAAATTAATCGGATATTCTTTATATTTTTTGTTTTCGTTTAATTCATGCTTATTGATCATTTGATACAATCGCTTTTTAGAGGGAGCAGGAAAGAATCGATATTGCTCATTATATTTCAGTGCGATTGTTTGTTCCGTTTCTTTATGTAAAATCCTTAAAAAGTCTCCTACATTTCCATTTGAGGTTAGTTCTTTATTTAACTGATTATATAGATTTTCTAATCTCCACCATATATCTTCATGGTAGCCAAGTAATAATTCATGTAAGTCTTTAGTAATATCAATAAATCTGACCTCTTCTGTGAAGGCAATAATCGGGAAATCATGCTGGTCAGCTAAATCTAGCATTTTTTGAGGAAGTTCTTTTGTGGTAAATATTAATTCAACACAAAGCGCTGATACGTTGTAATCTAATAATTGCTGTAAATAGGATAAACTTTTTTCTTCATCGTGTGCCCAGCCGATTCCAGTAGACAGAATGACTTCCTTGCCATTCAGTAAATGTCCGAATCTAGCAATTTCAACAATATGAGCCCATTCTACCTTACGATCTAATCCGTTTTTTCCAGACAAAATTTTCACTTTTTCGAAAAATGGTCTTTTAAGAATATTCCTGACCAATAAAGGCATCATGTCCCCTCCTACACATATATTATTCAAAATGTTAATGAAAGCGGTATCTAAATTTAACATATTGTCTAATGTGTTACCAATTAATTGAATGTATTATATATTCTAACTATATATTAAAGGTATTATAGCTTTATAAGTTGAATAAAGATAGTATAGTTAAAAACTTCTTAAGAGCATCTAGCCTACATATGAATCGATCGCCTTCAGCATAATTTATAGTCCTATAACGAGATTGTGGCGACTATGAAATCATCCAATCCGTCTTTTTTACACAATAATACAACATAAAATTTTAAAAAACAATAACAGATGAAGGAGAAGAATAGGTTTACTATTAGAGGATGTTCAAAAAGTCCGGTAAAAATGACATTGTGAATTTTTTCGTTGGCTTGTTTCTCCGCTCCTTGAAAAAGGAAGCACTTTTTCTGCGTGCTAGAAGCGATTCCTTGGAAAAGAAGATCACTTTTCCTGCGTGCCAGATCTTTTGCTTATGTATCTAAATCATCCATTCCGCTGACGGGAGCTGCGCCGCCTCGAACTTTTTGGTCCTTTTTCTCCTCCTTTTTGAATTCGCACTATAAGTTTTGTAATATAACTCGTCGTGTCTAAATAATTTGTTTCGTCTGTAAGAGCGTGAAACAATCCCGTGATTAGTAGTTAAAATTTTAGGAGGTGAAAATTCACAAAGTAGTTGTTAGTCATTAAGTAAGGGGATTTATTTTGGAACAAGTTGTAGCGGGCAGTTAGAACTTAAATATTTTGCACAAGGAGGTTGTATATATGACTCATCTTACAAAATCCAGAATATCACTTACAAACTTAAGTGAAAATTTTGAAGAAGTAGACCCAGGATTAACAAATCAAGAAGCGATCGAAGAAGCATATCGATGTCTTTACTGTTATGATGCGCCATGTATTACCGCATGTCCAACTGGAATTGATATTCCTACTTTTATAAAAAAGATTGCATCAGGAAATTTAAAAGGGTCTGCTAAAACAATTATGACAGAAAATGCTGTTGGAGCTAGCTGTGCGCGTGTTTGCCCAACGGAAGAATTATGTGAAGGAGCTTGTGTACTCAATCATTCTACTGAACCGATCATGATCGGAAATCTACAGCGTTATGCCACTGACTGGGCGATTAAAAATGAGCAAGTTCTGTTTAAGCCCGAAAAGAAAAATGGGAAGTCCGTTGCAGTCATAGGTGGAGGTCCAGCTGGTTTATCTGCTGCTAGAGAACTTGGACTTTTAGGCTATGATGTAACGATCTTTGAATCAGAAGAAGAAGCAGGTGGACTTAATTCGTATGGAATTGTTTCATTTAGGCTTCCTCAAACAATATCGTTTTGGGAAGTGGAACAAGTTGAACGTCTAGATGTAGACATTCGTACAAATACAACTGTTGGTAAAGATATTACGGTTGATGAAATTCTTGATAACTATGACATTGTAATTCTAGCAGTAGGTATGTCAAAAGTCCCTAATTTAGGAATAAGTGGTGAAAATTTAGAAGGGGTCTATGATGCAATTGAATTTGTAAAAGATACAAAGACAAAACCTTTATCAGATAAATTTTTAGGAAAAAATGTCGTTGTTATTGGTGCAGGTAATACTGCAATTGATGGTGCGACATGTTCCGTTCGATTAGGTGCAGAGAATGTAAAGATTCTCTATAGGCGTACGGTAGATGAAATGACAGCGTACGACTTTGAGTATGAGTTTGCTAAGCAAGATGGGGTTGAATTTAGATGGTTGACTACTCCAACAAAAATTATTGGTGATGAACATGGCCGTGTAACTGGAATTGAATGTATCAAAATGGCGTTAGGTGAACCTGGAGAAGATGGGCGACGCCGTCCAGTTCCAATTGAAGGATCTGAATTTACTATTAAGGTAGATGCTGTTATTAAGGCGATCGGACAATCTAGATATATCGATCTCATTGACCAATTTGGCTTAAAACATCATGACGGAGTCGTGACAGTTGACTCGGAGTCATTTCAAACGTCGAATGAAAAAGTATTTGCATGTGGAGACGTTATTTTTGGGAAAGGCCAAGGGGAAGCGATGGTTGTTTCAGCGGCTCAGCAAGGTAAAGAAGTAGCTTATGCAGTCCATAAAATGTTGTTCAAAAATGTTTCAGAGCCAGCATAGTCAAGGTTACATAGGAATGTAGCCTTCCATTGGGTTAAAAGAAGATTGCTATTTTCGTTTTAATAACGAGAGGAGGTAAAAAGATGGCAGATTTACGTATAAATATTGCGGGAATTGAATCACCTAATCCATTTTGGTTAGCTTCTGCTCCTCCAACGAATTCAGGTTATCAAGTTCAACGTGCATTTGAAGCAGGTTGGGGTGGAGCTGTTTGGAAAACACTAGGGGATCCGATTCTTAATGTAACATCACGATTCGCCGCAGTTAGTTTTAATGGGCAAAAAGTGGCAGGATTTAATAATATCGAGCTTATAACTGATCGACCGCTAGAAGATAATTTAAAGGAAATCTATGAAACGAAAAAACTTTTCCCAAATCATACAATCATTGCTTCATTAATGGTCGAACCGAAGCAGGAAAAATGGCATGAGATTGTAAAGCAGGTTGAGGATGTCGGAGTAGATGGCTTAGAACTTAACTTTGGCTGCCCTCACGGAATGGCTGAAAGGGGTATGGGTTCGGCTTCGGGTCAGGTGCCCGAATTAGTGGAAAAACAAACATATTGGACAAAAGAGGCTGCAAAAACACCTGTAATTGTAAAGCTAACCCCAAATATAACAGATATTACGTATACAGCTGAAGCGGCTGTAAATGGTGGGGCCGATGCGATTAGTATGATTAATACAATAAATAGCTTGGCAGGTGTTGATCTGGATACATGGAATACAATCCCCCATGTTGGTGGTAAAGGAGCGCATGGAGGCTACTGTGGACCTGCCGTAAAACCAATTGCTCTGAATATGGTTGGTGAATGTGCTAGACATCCTCGAATAAATGTCCCAATCTCAGGGATTGGCGGGATCTCTAATTGGCAGGATACGGTTGAATTTATGTTGATGGGTTCATCTTGTGTACAAGTCGCTACAGCAGCTATGCATCATGGGTTTAGAATTGTAGAAGATATGATTGAGGGATTAGATAATTATTTAGAAGAAAAAGGAATAACCTCAGTGATGGACATAGTCGGAAAATCTGTTCCTAAATATTCCGATTGGGGAGACCTAGATCTTAACTACGAAATCGTTGCAAGAATTAACAATGATGTCTGTATTAACTGTAATAAATGTTATATTGCCTGTGAAGATACGGCTCATCAATGTATCGATATGTTAAAAGATGAAAATGGAAACGACATGTTAAGAGTAAGGGAAGAAGATTGTGTCGGATGTAATTTATGTTCCATTGTTTGTCCAGTAGATGGTGCAATTGACATGATAGAAATACCAAATGAGCTCCCTGTAATGACATGGAATGATCGCCAAGCTGCTCTAGGTGCTGTAGGTTGTGAAGTTGATGTTGTAGATAAACTTTCTAAGGGGTGATAGTGTGAAAACAAAATCAGTGAAACACTTCTATGTACAATATTTCTAAGGGCACACCAAATAAGCCACAAAAAATGCACTTTTTTAGTGGTTATCTGATGATTGTAATCACTGAATCCCGTCAGTGCGCTGAATAATTTTGTAATTCGCTGAATAATCGTAAATCCCGCTGAATGTCAAAGGGTTTGCGCTGAATAATCGGTCAGATCGCTGAATTATAGACTGAAACCGCTGAATCTCGTCAGTGCGCTGAATAATTTTGTAATTCGCTGAATAATTGAATATCCCGCTGAATGTCATGGGGTTTGCGCTGAATAATCGGTCAGATCGCTGAATTATAGACCGAAACCGCTGAATCGCGTCAGTGCGCTGAATAATTTTGTAATTCGCTGAATAATCGTAAATCCCGCTGAATATCATAGGGTTCGCGCTGAATAATCGGTCAGATCGCTGAATTATAGACTGAAACCGCTGAATCCCGCCAGTGCGCTGAATAATTTTGTAATTCGCCGAATAATTGTAAATCCCGCTGAATATTATGGGGTTTGCGCTGAATAATCGGTCAGATCGCTGAATTATAGACTGAACCCGCTGAATCGCGTCAGTGCGCTGAATAATTTTGTAATTCGCTGAATAATTGTAAATCCCGCTGAATATCATAGGGTTCGCGCTGAATAATCGGTCAGATCGCTGAATTATAGACCGAAACCGCTGAATCCCGCCAGTGCGCTGAATAATTTTGTAATTCGCTGAATAATTGAAAATCCCGCTGAATATCATGGGGTTTGCGCTGAATAATCGGTCAGATCGCTGAATTATAGACTGAAACCGCTGAATCCCGTCAGTGCGCTGAATAATTTTGTAATTCGCTGAATAATTGAAAATCCCGCTGAATGTCATGGGGTTTGCGCTGAATAATCGGTCAGATCGCTGAATTATAGACTGAAACCGCTGAATCGGTGTTAACTCACCGGAGGTTGTGGTAATGATGGTAGCGATTAAAAGCGTTTGTGCACATCAATGCCACAACAAATAGGATAGACGACTTTCATGGGACTTCGCTCCTTTCTATAAGTAGCGGAGAGGTAGTGACTGATCGGGGTAGCATTTAACTAGATTTGTTAAAACAATGATTAGTGTGCGGACTCTAAGTTCCACTCATTTGTGCTTGAAAGCCCCGACCTTACACTGGTTTATATGCTGGTTCAAACAAACGAGGTTTCCTACAACTCACCTCAGCGTGCTTTGTAGTATGCCTCTCCTAACTCTATTATAAACGAAAATCCGCATTCGTTTTCATTACTATTTGACTCGAAGAGCGGAGCGAGTCGAGATGGAGGTTTTTATGAGAAAAATAATAAAAAATGGAACAATAGTCACGGCGGCAGATACGTTTAAAGCGGATATTTTGATTGAAAATGGTGTCGTTAGTCAAATTGGAAAAAATCTATCAACCAGTGATGCTGAAGTAATTGACGTAGAGGGACACTATGTTTTTCCAGGTGGAGTGGATCCTCACACCCATCTTGAGATGCCATTTGGTGGAACAGTGACAAAAGATGACTTTGAAACGGGTACAATAGCCGCAGCTTTTGGTGGAACGACAACCGTCATTGACTTTTGCTTAACAAATAAGGGGGAACCTTTAAAAGACGCAATTAACACATGGCATGGGAAATCAAATGGGAAGGCGGTTATTGACTACGGCTTTCACTTGATGATTGGTGAAGTAAATGACGATGTTTTGGCAGAGCTTCCATCTGTTATTGAAAATGAAGGAATTACTTCTTTTAAAGTTTTTATGGCCTATAAAAATGTTCTTCAAGCAGATGACGAGACACTTTTTCAAACATTAGTAGCTGCAAAAGATCTTGGTGCACTCGTAATGGTTCATGCTGAAAATGGAGATGTCATCGATTATTTAGTAAAAAAAGCTTTAAAAGAAGGAAACACCGATCCGATTTATCATGCACTAACAAGACCGTCGGAGATTGAAGGAGAGGCGACAGAGAGAGCGGCGGTATTTACCGGGCTAGCCGAATCACAAATTTATATTGTACATGTAACATGTGAGGAGGCTGCCAGAAAAATTGCCGAAGCAAGGGAGAAAGGAATTGATATATGGGGTGAAACATGTCAACAGTATTTAGTACTTGACCAAACGTATTTAGAAAGGGAAAACTTTGAAGGGGCTAAATATGTTTGGTCACCACCTTTACGTGAAAAATGGCACCAAGACGTACTGTGGAAGGCATTAAAGAATGGTCAACTTCATACGGTTGGATCAGATCAATGCTCTTTTGATTTTAATGGACAGAAAGATTTAGGTAGAAATGATTTCTCTAAAATTCCAAATGGAGGACCAAATATTGAAGATCGTATAAGTATTATGTTCTCAGAAGGTGTTAAAAAAGGAAAGATCACATTAAATCAATTTGTTGATATAACGTCAACAAGAGCGGCTAAATTATTTGGATTATATCCGAAAAAGGGCACCATTGCTGTTGGAGCGGATGCGGATATTGTTATTTTCGATCCAAACATGGAAAGAATTATTTCAGCTGAAACGCACCATATGGCAGTTGACTATAGCGCTTATGAAGGAATGAAAGTAACCGGAGAACCTGTTTCTGTATTGTCTCGAGGAGAATTTGTTGTAAGGGATAAGAAGTTTGTTGGAAAGATAGGGTCCGGCCAGTATTTGAAACGTGCAAAATATGGTGAAAACTATGAAGCAGAAAATAAAACATACACGATGTAATCCTTTGTCCAAAGATGAATTAGTGGGGAAGACTATCTCTTCCCCGCCTCATTCGGAATGCTACAGGCATGATTTTATGAATAGTTCTCTGAATATTTAAAAATTTTTCGTTAAAAAGAGGTGGGAATGATGTAAAGTCAGGGGATTTATTACTAAATTATTCTGGTAAAAGATCTATCTGAGCAAATTGAGTAATCTAGATTATACTAATTTTTAGATCCTAATCTGATTTTTAAATGGATATGTCAATCCAGATTATAAAAGCGCATTTTTAAGATTACGTAAGAAAACTTGGCATTTGTTAAAGAAAACATGTCCTTATCACTAGGGGGATGCCAACGTAGGCACAAAGCCTGTTCTGAGTCGGCCTTCCTAAAGAGCCGTTAACGGCGGTGACTAGGTGATGTTGCATCTCTAGAGTGCAGCATTTTACGGCGAGAGTATGAGTTGCACTTACTGTGATTGGCGTGTCAGTACTGGCGCCTGAGACAAACGCTTTACAGTAGGATGAACGATAAGTGCAAATGCTCTTCGATGGGACGAGTAAGCGCAGTCCCAGGACGCCCGCGTTCTTAGCCAGTGAGCGAGTCAAGAAAGGATGTATACTTTATTAACTGCTAGGAAAAACAAACATCTTTGCTAAATATTCAGAGGGTCATAAAAAAGAAGACGAATCTATTTCTTTCGTCAAAAAAATGAGGGAATGGAGAATGGTGATGAAAAATATTGATTATTTAAAATCCCCTGATTTACTGCCGTCTACCCACAGTGAGAGGGTAGTTGGAACATTTGGATTCGGGGTTATGTGGGTAGGTATGGCTATCGTAATTTCGGCGTTTGCTATTGGTGGAGCAGGTATGGCGAACTTATCACTTTTCTGGGTCCTGGTCGCCTCCATTGTTGGTTGTGTTCTGATTGGACTTTTTATGACAATCACGTCAGATGTTGGAATTGAGCACGGCTTGTCATTCCCAGTATATATACGAGCACCTTTTGGAACAGTTGGTACGCATATTCCTGCACTAATAAGGGCTATAACAGCGTCACTATGGTTTGGGATTAACACGTATTTTGGTGCGACAGCTATGAACGCTATATTCAATATACTTTGGGGATTTGATAACTGGTTTCTCTGTTTCATCCTATTTATTGCCGTCCAATTATTGAATACAATACTTGGGATTAAAGCAATTGAAAGATTTGCTAATTTAGCAGCTCCTACTGTTATTATTATCGCCATATGGATGTATGTAGTCTTAGGTCGAGAAGCTGCCGCTGTTGACCGCAATGTATGGACATGGATCGAGGAACCTGTTTCAGCTGGCTTAATGTTTACCGCTTTTATGTTAATTGTTACAGGGACGATGGGGTACTGGGCTACACTCGCAAATGATCTAATGAATATATCACGATATGTAACAGCGCCAAAGCTTGAAAGAAGTTGGTGGAAGCGAAATAAAGGTATATGGGTAGGTAGTATCATTGTTATGCCTATTGTCCAAACTTTTGTTGTTGCAATAGGTGCAGTTGCTTATATTGCTGTAGGCGATTATGACCCTGTTGCAGCCATCCAATTACTTTCAACAAGTGGTATTGTTTTAGCGGTCTTGTTTCTTATGATTGTATTTGCACAATGGTCCACAAATACACCAGCAAACGTCGTACCTGCTGCAACAGTATTTTCTAATGTAGGTGGTCCAAAAGTGCCGTATTATCTCGGAGTAATTATAGCTGGTGTTATTGCTGTGATATCAAGACCATGGACAATTCTCGATGTGATTATTCCATTCTTAGTCATTAGTGGTGCTATTTTATCTGCAACAGTTGGTATTATCATTGTTGATTATTATATCATCCGTAAGCGCAGACTTAATGTTCCTGACTTATATGAAAGTGATGGTCAATATCGATTCCATAAAGGAATAAACTGGGCTGGAATGATTTCCTTTGTAGTTGGTGGAGGTGTTGCTCTGCTCTTCCAAACATATTCTTTCTTTGTTGGATGTTTCATCGCAGGGCTCGTCTATTACTTTTTAGCTAAGTATTGGTGGTTCAAAAAATATAAACAAGCGGAACTTGAAGACCCTAGTGATGAGAAGTATTTAGGGATAACGGTTGGACGTGAATGGGAGATTGATCTCAAATTAGAACCTGATGTTGTCTCGGACACACCCGCTGAATCAAAAGCATGATCGATGATTTAGAAGAAAAAGAGTAAAAAAACATTTTAGAGGGAGTGGTAGCGAAATGAGTGAGTACAAAACATTTTTACAAGAAAGGGATCGAATAGACTTTTTGATACAAAAGGGGTATAAAATTACGAATGTTACTGAAAATTTAAACGGTTCCTTTGTAGAATTTGAAAACGCTGATGAAAAAGAGACGTTACACATAATAACTCCCGAAGGCAGGAAATACTTTGTAGTTGTTTTGATCAATCAACAAAAAGAAGGAGCTTAAACATACTACTTGAATGATTGAAGGTGTAACTTGTCACTTCAAATCTAAGAGGTTGTTTTGGTGACCTAAAGTTAACCTTAGATTTTAAGAGGTGGCAAGTGTTGTTGTTATTTAATCTTCGTGGAGAATGTGCATTAAATTCGAATAAGGGGTGGTAAAGATATGAATAAAAATTTACTTCTTGTTAAAAAGGAAACTGTTCAAGAAAAACTAGAGAAATTTGCGGACTTTGGACGTACTGAAAATAATGGGGTAACACGTCTAGCATTATCTGAAGAAGACCGTTTGGCTCGCGATTATTTTTGTGATTACTGCAGAAAGCTAGGCTTAAAAGTTGAGATAGATGATATGGGAAATATATACGGAACTTTAGCAGGAGCCCGAGATAAACCGCCAATTGTAATTGGTTCACATCTCGACTCTGTAAAAAAGGGCGGAAGATTCGATGGAGTTCTAGGGGTTATCACCGGCCTCGAAGTAATTGAGGCTTTGATAGAAAATGATATTACCCCACAAATACCAATTACTGTTGTAAATTTCACCAATGAAGAAGGGGCTAGATTTGAACCATCTATGATGTCCTCTGGTGTACTTGCAGGAAAATTTGATAAACAGGACATGATGATGTCTGAAGATGTTGATGGCGTTACATTTAAAGAAGCTCTTGATTCTATTAATTATGTTGGCTCAATTGAAAATCGGTTAAATGATGCTACTGCATTTTTGGAACTACATATTGAACAAGGGCCTGTTCTAGATCATCATTCTATTTCGATAGGTGTCGTTGAATGTGTAGTTGGTATGGTATGTTATGAATTAGAAATAAGCGGTGAGTCCAATCATGCAGGAACGACTCCAATGAATATGAGAAGAGATGCACTTTTCGTAGCAAATGATTTGATCTCTTCAGCAAGAGAGCAATTGGGTAGGTTAGATGATCAATTAGTATTCACGATGGGGAGAATGGATGTACATCCGAATATTCATACAGTTATACCAAATAAAGTAGTGTTTACCATTGAAGCAAGACATAAAGATCCCGGGGTAATGAAACAAGTTGAAGCAATTATTGAAAATTTGGCTAAGTCTCCTTCACGGGATATAGCAACTATCGAAATTAAAAAATTATGGGATAGAGATACAGTATGGTTTGAACCACGTCTCCGTGATGCGGTTGAGCAGGCGGCAAACGCATTGAATTACTCAAATAAAAGAGTAGTAAGTGGAGCTGGCCATGATGCCCAGTTCATAGCCAGTTATATCCCTTCAACGATGATTTTCGTTCCGAGTATAAATGGAAAAAGTCATATGGAAAACGAAATGACCGACATAGATGATTGTGTGAAAGGGATTAATGTCATGCTGAATACTGTATTGAATTTATTGGAGAAAAACTAATGGAATTAAACGTGAATTAAATGGTCACTGAGCAACAAAGAAAAAACATATCATGATTATTTATTTGAAAAGCACCTAAACTTGGTGCTTTTTCTATTTTTCAAATACTCGCAGGTCTTCTAGTTCTAACTATCCAAGGAGGGATAGTACTTTCTGAGACATCCATAAAAACCTCCTAGTTCGAACAGGTCATTTGTTGTAAAAAAGCAAATAAAGCTTTGAAACAGCCTGTTTTCTTTGGTAAAATTATCCACAAGTTATGTGGAAGGAGTGTAGCCAATATGTCTATGGATTTTTCAGCAAAAATTCGAGAAACGGAAAGTGTGATTCGTAGACTTTCAGGTGAGATCAGTAGCCATCGTTATGATGTAGAACGGCTTCGCCAAACAAAAGCTCGACTTATCCGGTATTATGATCATTTCATCGAAAAATCAGAACATGTTTCGAAACCTTCATTGACAAAAAACACTTGGAATGGTGAATTGGCAAATGAATTCCTGTCTTTTAGGCAATACGAATGGAAAAAAAGTTATTTAGCGATTCCAAATAAGCAACTGAGTAAACGTATAGAAGAAATTGAGCAACGAATCAATCAGATCGACTCAAAAATTATTCGTCTAGAAAATCAAGTCAATGGGAAAAGAGTTCATTTAAGTTATTTAGAAAGCAGGTATAGGGAGGTGTTAACGTAAATGGAAATTAAAATTACAGAAGCCCCAATAAGACAATCTGTGAATGCACTGTCTACTTCTACCCAGGCTTTATCATCATCCATATCGACTATAGAAGGAGAAAGTCAGCTGGAATGTATCGCAAAAATAAACGAAATTAATCAGACATATATATTAATCTTAGAACAGTACAAAGCATTACTATTACAAAATAGTAATGTTACGGAAGATACAGTAGAAGCACTAATCGAAAAGGATCGAGGGATAGCAGACGCAATTCTTTTAAACTCACAAAAATAGTTTCATCCTTCCATCTTGGCTTGAACTTAAAATATGTAAAAAGGACGGTCATTTTCGTGAAGGTTTTAGATGTTAAAAGTTTGGATAGTGGAATGCAGTCTATTCAAAAAGATATAGAAACGATCCAAGCTCAAATCTCAGCGATTCAACGAGCTGTAAGAGGGATTACAGAATTAGAAGCAGAGTTAAAAGGCAAAACAGGGGAGGCAATCCGATCTTTTTATCAACATGTTCATCAAACGTTTCTTATTTTTCTACACCAATCATTAACCGATTATACGTTCATACTTAAAGATATAAAAACATCTGTCAGTAATTTTGAAGGGGATAACAGTGGATTTCTCCATGAAGGTTTTATTAGCGAAGACGTTACAAATGGAATAGACAGAGCGGAGGAGATGACGTATGATTTAATTAACATAATTAATAAAGAAATGAACAGCGTCTCGGACATTATCTCCCTTAGCCCATTAAATATGGATGAGTTTAGCCATTATGCAAGTAAAGGCAGAGAACATTCTACAAAAGTGATAGAAGAGTTGTACGAGCTCGATTATCAACAAACGAAAGATTTAGAAGGTGTAGATAAGGATCTCAATTTACTACAAAGCTATCTGAATGAAATGAAGATTACATATGGGGATAGTAGCGCCATCCCGAACTTCAACCCTTTGTCCGCATTTGAAATGCCGACGTATAAGAAAGTGAAGGAAAAGGTGTTTGGAAAGTCAATTTCCATTCAGAGCGAAGATTTACGGCAACTGATAAATATGAAATACGATTTATATACATATAAAGGTATTGGGCTCGGAATATGGGATATAGTTAGCGACATTGCTCAAGGTACTTACCAATTAATAACCGATCCCGAAAGTGTGGTAAATGAACTCGGTTATATGATTTTACATCCTGTTGAAACTGGAAAATACATGATAGAAGCTATCATAAGTTCATTTGAACGGGATGTTATTAATGGAGACAATGAAAGCCGTGCCCGATGGACCACATATGCCGTTGGAACAGTGGCAGAAACTGTATTAGGCACAAAAGGTGTTTTTGCTGGATTACGGATTTCGCGAACAGGATCTAAAATAAGTAATATTAAATCAAAAGACGTAAATAACACTGGTCAATCAAACATTTTTTATTATCCCACAAACGATTTAGCATTCGCAGGGGTCTATGACACAGTGCCTTATAATGTGTATAATCTGAATAAAATAAAAGAACAATTAACAAAAGGTTCCACAAATCTGAATTTTAAGATGGATGGGAAGGGCACAAGTAAAAATATTAAAAATTATAGAAAGACATTTTTTGATGAATACCCTGAACTTGAAGGAAGTGTGGTAGTTCATCATGCTATTGAGCAACAAGTTCTAAAAAAATATCCAAATCTGTTTACACTTGACGAAATTCATGCTCTAGAAAACCTTAGAGGAATACCAAAAAAAATAAACAGTGATATTCACTTATCAAAACTAAGAAAAGATTGGAATAGATTTTACAGAAATCACCCTAATCCTACAAAAGAAGAAATAATAAATTATATGATTGAGTTGGATAAAAAATATGGTGAAAATTTTAATCCACCAATAAAAAATTGATGTATATATTGGGAAGGACGATAACTAATGATATTATATTTTTTAGAACCAGAAGTGTCTGGTGGTCATGGCGAACATACAATTTATGGAACAGAAGAGGATGTTGCAAAAGAGGGGATATCAGGGAAAATAAGGTTCTTGCATTATGAGTTTGAGGGGTGGCTAGGAGATGACCTTTTAGAGTCAACACCTGCCTTTATCGTATCAAGAAATCTAGAAGATGAATTAAAAAAGAGTGAATTTAAAGATTATAAATTAGAAAAATGTCTGATAACTATGTCCGATGTATTTATGGAACTGTATCCTAATAAAAAACTTCCTTCTTTTGCAAGGTTTATTCCCCTTGGTACTGTTGAAGTAGAAGGAGAGCATTTCAATAATTGGTCTGGACATCACTTTTGCCTATCATCAAAAGGAGAGCTTGTGGTAACTAAAAAGGCTTTAGACTTTTTAAAGAAATTTTCTATTAAATATTGTGATATTACAAGCCTAATACAATCATAACTCAAAATACCTTAGAGGACTTTTCATCCTCTAAGGTATTATTTTAATAGGGAGTGTCAAAGAAATAATTCGTTCAATTAGTATGTAAAAATTGTGCTGGTAATTCATCTACTATCAAATTCATACGATACTTTCGCTTTCTCCCTGTCTTTATATATCTTTGCAACTTTCTCGTACAAAAGAACGAATTACCTTATTTAAATGCTACTACCTTGATTAACTCCTAAACATCAATGTCTAGCACATTGCAAACCAATTCTTATGTTGATAGATAAACTCTGCCTATATTGTTTAAACAAAAAATGGTTAATCGTATTAAGGCGTGGGCCAGTCATTTGAGAAAGGTCAATTAGGAATGACAAAGGACGACAAGCAAATGTCAAATACTTGGTTGTTGGGGGAGAAAACAGGAAATGATAGAATATTTGACGCTGTTGCGGATAAAGATTTAGCGTTTAAAATAACAATTGCATTAAAAGAAAATGAAGTAATGAGAGTATTATCAAAAATTGATCATAACGGAAATGTAAAAACTTATAGACTGGATGCAAATGGAAATATAATAGCAGAATGGCCATAATTTAATACAGGAGGAGTCCGTTGTAATGAGAGATCATCTCTGTGTAGAAGGAAATTGTAAGGATGGATTAGAATACAAGCAAAAATTTATAAATTATTATAGTGATAGAATACAAAGTATTAAAGAAGATATTAAAAATGAGAATCAAAAGCTTCCTAAAGATAGCAAAAGTATTATCGAAGAATCTTATTTAAGCAATTTTTCATCTAAGATAGATGTGATTAGAGGAAAGTATTCTTTGGGACAAAGCAATATATCTATTGAAAACGATTTTAATTGTGCAATTAGTGATTTGGATTACATAGGGAATAGAGAAGTTGCATATCTAAAACTACTTTGGGCTATATCTTTGGGACTTTTACTGGAAACAGATAAACAAAATATGAAAAGACTCGCCAAAATAGTTGAAAGACAGAATATGGAAGACTTCGTCGTTGATTATTTACTATTAGCTAGTGATATTGGTTGGAAAAAAGTAAGGAACATCTTTGAGAAGGAGGTCCCTTACACAAATACAAAAGAAATTATCGAACTCGCAGAAGCAGATAAAAAAGAGGCCTCTAAAAGACTTCAAACATACATGGAGAACGAATGGTTTCAGGGACACTACGATTATGAGTGGAGAAATGCGCATAAAAGACGTGGATATCTAGGGTTCTGGAGCTTTGAAACAGCAGCCATCGCTAAAATCTTAAAGCTTGATGACTCTACCCTTAAAGATAACAACCACTATCCGTATGATTTGGTGCATTACAAAAATTCTATGACATTTAAAGACTTTACGCTAAGTAAATATTTAATTGAGACGGACATAGAAGAACCTGAAGATTGGGAAGAAGGAATAGAAAACAATCCAGCATTAGAAAAAATTATTCCAATCAAATGGCATTCTTTTGTAAATGAATTAATTTCAGATTATCAAACGTTGGATGACGATCAATTTTACGAAAAATATAAAGAACCAATGGAGTTAAACCAAATTTGGTTTTTTAAAGATGAGTATAAAGAAGAAAACAAAGAAAAAAACCTATTAGGAAGTTTAATTGTTTTTGCCCTGACACAAAGAGACTTTATCTTGCAGCTGGATTATAAGGACGATTTAGAAGACTACGTTCATATTATAAAAAATTTCTGGAAGGAATCCGAGACGAAACTTATTCAATTCATGTTGGATAATGACCAAAATTATTATGCATTAGTACCCAAAGATGTAGACATAAGAAATATGTATGAAGTTATTGTTAAAGATGTAGGATAGAGTGATACGTATCGGATGAAGTATTATTAGACAAGACCTTGATTGGGTAAAGTCCCTTCGAGGTCTTTTTGTTAGATTACCTAGTCCCTAATAAATAGACTTGAGCTTATGATCCTGGAAAAGGCACAGGAACAGCAATTCGAATGTCTAAAAACATTTCGCGGCTGATCAGTATAAAAAATGGCAGCCCTGTTATCGGAGTAAACATATTCTCCAACATTCCCAAAAACGATTTAGCATTCGCAGGAGCCTATGACACAGTGCCTTATAATGTGTATAATCCGAATAAATTACTAGATCAAACCAAGTAGAAAGAGTATTATCAAGAGTTGGATAGTAATTGGAATGTAAAAACTTATAGGCTTGATACAGATGGTAACAAATTAGGAGAATGGGCATAATTTAACTGAGAGGAACCGGCTAAATGAGAGATTATTTATGTAAAGAAGAAGATTGCAAAGAAGGAATAGAAATATACAGAGAAACTATCAAAGATAATCGAAAGAAGATTAAAAGTTTAGAAGAAGATATTAAAAATGGAATCCAAAGATATCCAAGAGATAACAGAGAAATTATAGAATTATCATATTTAGATAATTTACTATATGGAATGAATAATGTTAGGGCAAAATTTTCTATAGGAAAAAATGTCCATACAATAGAAAAAGATTTTGAAGAGGCGATTAATGATTTAGAAAATATAGGGAGGAAAGAAGTCGGCTATTTAAACTTACTTTGGACGATATCTCTTGGCATTTTATTAGAAACCGACAAGCTAAACATGGAAAGACTCGCCAAAGTAATCGAAAGCCAGAATGTAGAAGACTTTGTCATAGATTACCTGCTATGTGCTAGCGATATTGGTTGGACAAAAATCAGGAACACTTATGATAAGGAAATTCCATATGCAAAAACGAAGGAAATTATCGAACTCGCAGAAGCAGATAAAAAAGGGGCTTCTAAAAGACTTCAAACATACATGGAGAACGAATGGTTTCAAGGACACTACGATTACGAGTGGAGAAATGCGCATAAAGAACCTGGATATGTGGGGTTCTGGAGTTTTGAAACTGCCGCCATCGCAAAAATATTAGAACTTGATGACTCTAGCCTCAAAGATAACAACCACTATCCATACGATTTGGCACATTATAAAAATTCTATGAAATTTAAAGACTTTACATTAAAAGAATATTTAATTGAGAGCGACACAGAAGAACCAGAAAATTGGGAAGAAGGAATAGAAAACAATCCAGCATTAGAAAAAATTATTCCAATTAAATGGCATTCTTTTGTAAATGAATTAATCCTAGATTATCAAACGTTGGATGACGACCAATTTTATGAGAAATATAAAGAACCAATGGAGTTAGACCAAATTTGGTTTTTTAAAGATGAGTATAAAGAAGAAAACAAAGAAAAAAACCTGTTAGGAAGTTTAATTGTTTTTGCCCTAACACAAAGAGGCTTTATCCTGCAGCTGGATTATAAGGACGATTTAGAAGACTACGTTCATATTATAAAAAACTTCTGGAAGGACTCCGAGACGAAACTTATTCAATTCATGTTGGATAATGACCAAAATTATTATGCATTGGTACCCAAAGATGTAGACATAAGAAATATGTATGAAGTTATTGTTAAAGATGTAGGATAGAGTGAAGCGTATCGGATAAAGTATTATTTAGACAAGACCTTGATTGGGTAAAGTCCCTTCGAGGTCTTTTTGTTAGATTACCTAGTTCCTAATAAATAGACTTGAGCTTATGGCCCTGGAAAAGGCACAGGCACAGCAATTCGAATGTCTAAAGACATTTCGCGTCTGAACAGTATAAAGAATGGCAGCCCTGTTATCGGAGTAAACATATTCTCCAACATTCCCAAAAACGATTTAGCATTCGCAGGGGCCTATGACACAGTGCCTTATAATGTGTATAATCCGAATAAATTACTAGATCAATTATTAATGAAAAGTACAGGGAATGCTGGGAGTTGGAATAAGAAATAAGTGTAAATGATTTCAATCCAAAAACAGCCACAAATAAACAAAAAGGAAACTATGGTGAAATCATATCTAGTGGCAATTTATTAATTAATCCAAGTCTAAAAGATGCTGGCTACGACTTAAAGCCAGTTGGAAGAGATGCACCATCAAGCATTGATGATAAACTAACAAAAGGGAAAGACGAATTAAATGAAAATACAAATCCCGCTTCAAATATCAAATATGTGATAGATGAAGCGAAGTTCGGCAAAGGTCAATTAGGAATGACAAAGGACAACAAGTAAATGTCAAATACTTGGTTGTTGGGGGAGAAAACCATAAGGAATAGGACTTTAAAAGCCGTTGATGGAGATGAAGAATTAGCTGCTAAAATCATATGGGCATTAAAAAAGATGAAGTAGAAAGAGTTTTGTCAAAAGTTGATAGGAATGGGGAGGTAAAAACTATTAGACTGGATAAACGTGGTAATCAAATTGGTGACAGGCCATAAATGAAGGAGGATTAATTAATTGCAATGAGAGATTATCTGTGTAAAGAAGGTAATTGTGAAAAAGGATTGCGATTCTATAAATTAATGATTAAATTAAATACAGAAGATATAAAAAATATTAAAGAAGATATAGAAAATGGGATTCAAAAACACCCTAGAGATAACCGAAGTATTCTTGAAATCTCCTATTTAGACATTTTTTCATCAATAATAGATACGATAAGAGGGAAATATTCTTTAGGAGAAAAAATTAGTTTATTAGAAAATGACTTTAATAATGTATTTAGTAATTTAGATTATATAGGCAATAGAGAAGTACCCTATCTAACTCTACTTTGGGCAATATCTTTGGGAATATTGCTAGAAACGGACAAACAAAATATAAACAAGCTATCCGAGGTAGTGAAAAGACAGGACGTAGAGGATTTTGTGATTGATTACTTACTTTTTGCTTGTGATATTGGCTGGACACAAATAAGAAGCACTTATGATAAGGAAGTTCCATACCGTTATACTAGGGAAATTATCGAACTCGCAGAAACGGATAAAAAAGCAGCCTCTAAAAGACTTCAAACATACATGGGGAACGAATGGTTTCAGGGACACTACGATTACGAGTGGAGAAATGCGCATAAAGAACCTGGATATCTAGGATACTGGAGCTTTGAGACTGCCGCCATCGCAAAAATATTAGAACTTGATGACTCTAGCCTCAAAGATAACAACCACTATCCATACGATTTGGCACATTATAAAAATTCTATGAAATTTAAAGACTTTACATTAAAAGAATATTTAATTGAGAGCGACACAGAAGAACCAGAAAATTGGGAAGAAGGAATAGAAAACAATTCAGCATTAGAAAAAATTATTCCAATCAAATGGCATTCTTTTGTAAATGAATTAATTTCAGATTATCAAGCGTTGGATGACGATCAATTTTATGAGAAATATAAAGAACCAATGGAGTTAGACCAAATTTGGTTTTTTAAAGATGACTACAAAGAAGAAAATAAAGAAAAAAACCTGTTAGGAAGTTTAATTGTTTTTGCCCTAACACAAAGAGACTTTATCCTACAGCTGGATTATAAGGACGATTTAGAAGACTACGTTCATATTATAAAAAATTTCTGGAAGGACTCCGAGACGAAACTTATTCAATTCATGTTGGATAATGACCAAAATTATTATGCATTAGTGCCCAAAGACGTAACCATCAGAAATATGTGTGAAGTTATTGTTAAAAATGTAGGATAGAGTGATACGTATCGGATGAAGTATTATTAGACAAGACCTTGATTGGGTAAAGTCCCTTCGAGGTCTTTTTGTTAGATTACCTAGTTCCTAGTATAAGAAGTTGAATTTATCGGCCTTGGAAAAGGCGTAGGTACTGCAGTCCGAACATCAAGAAATATGTCACGAATGAATCAGCTTAATGGAGACCGTGCTCTAGCGATTGAAAAACTAGGTGTTTACACAACGATCATTGAAAATGATCGGTTACTCTCAAGAGAATACCAACCAACAGCGTAAGGTTTAGTTTTAAGTGCTATTAAAGCTTTAAACATATTATTAAATACTAATAATTTAGTGCCATCCGATAAAGAAATATCATTATCATTTAAAAATAAAGCATGATTTTCCGTTGTAATTGTTAACAGTATTGGGTCAAAAAACATATTCTTATCATTATAAAACTTCATGGATTTCACCTGACTCGGGTTTCCTTAATATAAATTTATAAAACAGCGGAAAAATGCAAGCATTGAATAATATCAACAGTGAGCACACCACTAAAGAATAATTTAAATTGATGCTAAATAGTATACCTCCTATAGAGCCACCGATTGCATCGCCAACAAAAAAAGAGGATTGTGATAATCCAAATAACATTCCTATTGCGTATTTTGGATACATATTTAACTCCATCAATTCCTGAGAAATAACTGATCCTGTTAAAAAAAGTGTTCTTATAACAATAATGAATGGAACGATTAGATAATGTAATTTAAACATAAACAATAGTGTTAAAATCCCTACAAGTAATTCGAACCAAAAAAATAGCTTACTTTTTCTCTTATCCACTTCTTTATTTCCAAACAAAGGAGCAAAAATGATAGAGCTAATACCTATCAACGCAATGTACAATCCAATTAAAGTTACCGGTACCCCTTGTTCTTTTAATATTACTGGGAAAAATGGAGTAAATAAACTAACTGAAAGACCTGTAATAACACCGAAGAAAATAACTCCAGTGATTAACTGTTTAGGAACAGATTTTTTCAATTTCTCTTTATCTTTATCAGAGTTTTTTTTATCTTTATCAGAGTTTTTTTTATCTTTATTTAGCTTTGGCACAAATAATATAGTAACTAAACATAAGACAGAAGAAATAATTAACACTGTAACTATTGGATTCTTAAAGATATAAGATAATAACAGAGTAAGTATGCCAGCTATTGATGCTCCTACCGCAGTACCAGTATTACTTCCCGTCTCTTTTAAAGAAACTATAGCTGCTCTGTTTTCTTCATCTCCTATTGAAAGAATCCAATATCTCATAGAAACAATTACTAATGAAGCTCCTAATCCAGCGATAAAACCAGAAATCCCTGCAATAATGAGTGAGTTTGTAAATATTCTTAAAAATAGACCAATTGCATAGACAAAAACTCCAAGCCTAAGTGCAAAACTAGGTGATATGATATCTCCAATTTTTCCGGTAATAAAAGACAGTGCACCTGCGATTGCCATCATTGTATAAGAAAAACCATAGAATGTTAGTGCATTTTGTTCATCAAACCAAAGAGCGTGAACGGTTTTCGAAACTGCCATGCTTAAATAAAATAAAACACTAAAGATTAAAAAAGCTCTAGCTGAAGGGTATTTCTGCATTGTATAAACAAGGTTTTTCATAGAGTCTCCTTACATAGTTTTTTTTCGTTATCTAACAAAAATTTATTTCTAGGATACTTTTTAAGTGCTAACTTTAACACTGCTGTAGCTTCTTCTTCTGATTTAATATTTAGTAGACATTCGGCTTCAATTATTGAAATATTTACATAAAAATCTTCAATTAATTCATCCTCTAAAATATAAGGATGGTCTTTAATTAATTTATAACACTTCTCATAATCGTTTTCTAGCGTATGAGTATAAAGTAAATCGTATAAATACTCGTAGCTTTTATTCGAAAGTATGTATGCATTTTTGAAGCTTTCTTTTGCTAATTGGAATTGACTATCCTGTGCTAAATAATAAATACCCAAATAAGAATGAGTCTCAGGTATATATGGATTTAGATCTTTTGCATACGTCAAATGTTTATATGCTACATCATACTTTTCATTATTTATTAAATATTTAGCATATTCTAAATGGTTTTCTGGATAATATGGATCCATACTTATTAATCTTTCAAAAGCAGAACTAGCTTCCTCAAATCTATTTAAATTTACATAGCATTGAGCTAAGTTATATGTTAATACACTCTCATGTAAGCCGTTGTCTACATTTGATAATTTGCTTTTTTGTAATTTACTTATACCATCTAGTAATATTTTTATCGCTTCTTCTATTTTACCTTTCCTATAGAGTTTTAAAGCATAACCATTTCGATTAAATATCTTGTGAAAACTGGGTTCTTCGTTCTGAAAAGCATTGAAAGCTTCATTTAACAATTCCTCTGCTTTACTAATCGATTGCAAATGTTTCGGATGATGGCGTGCATTTAACAGTTCCAAAACATAGTTAGAATCAATAACTCTTTTTATATTTCCATATCTTTTGCTTTGATTTAAATAATACTCAGCTGTTTCTGTTTCGCCAATTTGCGAATAAGCTATGCCTAGGTCATAGAAATACTCATCACTAGTTTCAATGCCTATTTAAAAGTTTTATACTTGTCCATGCATCACCAACAGATAAAAATTGTCATGCTAATTTATGTATTTTATTTTTATCCCTTGATAAATAAGTTTGTTTAACTGTCTCTAGAGGATTTGCAAGTAGATAATAAATTAGATTTATAAGTGACGGAACCTAGGTTATTTTAATCAATATATCTATAAACAATTTAGAACCAATATCTATTTCTTTAGAGTGATAGATGGTTATTTTCAAATTATCTTTTATCCTACTATTCACTTCATCATTCGTATCTCCCTTTATTAACCATTAATGGAATTTTACACCTTGCCGCAAAACGTTTCAAGCTTGTTTTACAACTATTTTGTAAACTTGTAACTTTGGGAACTATTAGATCATTTAATTACATCTATTAAATATAGGTATGGACTCGAAGGTTGATTAATTAACAAATTATTACTGTTTAAATATTTTATACGTATCAAATTACAATTATAATATTGAATTCAATACTTATCCCGAAATTCCTTCTAAAATAAAGAAATTTTTTTAAAGTACTGATAATAAGAAGTGAGTACTATTTATAATTAGACAATACAAACTTTGGAATAAGCTAATGAGAGTATCATTCGAAAGCAGGATAGACTTTGTATATACAAGCAGGAGTTGGATTGTAAAAAGGGGATTGTTCTAACTAACAACCTGTTGTTTTGATGATGTTTGGTTGATAAAATATGAAAAGAAAAATAATAACGTTTGTGTCTACTTTATACAAAAACATTCCAAAAGTTAGATTTAACCTAACTTTTGGACACTTTTTCCTCAATCTTTTCGCTAAAGAGTTTAACAAAATTTCTACTTTGCACTTTTTAACATTTTTACTTCTGCCTGTGTTTTAAGTAAACCCTCTGATAGAACAGTAATTTTTGCATCAACTATATCGATTCTTTCATTCAATCTTTTTTCTGTGTCAGTTAATTGTTGTGACACTCCTTTTATTTGTTGAGAATATTCTTCTAATTTTTGCGACTGTTCCTTTAATTGTTGGGACAGTTCCATGACAGCTTGAAAAATTGCTTCATTTGTAGTCTCCTTACTCATTTACTTCCCTCCTTATATTTTGAGATATAATTATAATTGGTTGACATACGATGAAATGTACTAAAAAACGGGTAGAGGTTAATGTGATTGGTTTCTATTTTATCAATGGAGTTTTTAATAATGACATCTATTTACAATTATATCATAAAAGTTCGACCTTTTTCGTGATAATTCTTAACACAACCCCACTTTTCATATACGCTCTATATTGTATCATCGCATTGGTAAGTGTTAGAAGTATCTGATGAGGGAGATGATTTTATTAGGTTTTTAAATGAGTTTTAAATTGTACTCATCATATATGAAAAACAAAAAATAATCCCTCATGTACTATAGATCACTAGCGTTGCATAAAAGAATTATAAATTAGTCAAGCATTTAATTTTAAAGCCCTCAATTTGTTTGAAATCTTTGATCAAAGTGGTTCTTTACAAACGATGAAAAATAACGATTTCTGAAACAAAGGAATGGAATAAAACACCGAAAATTGTTTTGTGGGACATTATTATTAAAATATCCATTGTTAAAATTGTTTAAAGACTGGCTCTATTACATGATCTTTATTGGCTTTTCATACAGGCACAACTTTACTTACTTATCAATTGACCTTTTGATAAGGTATTTCAACACCTTCATCGAAAAATAATTGATTCTCAACATCTACATAACTCATCGTATTGCGTACCCAATAATACGACTCATCTATTTTATAAAGTGGCACAGATAATTGATGTTCAAATAAAATCATAAATTGTCTATCCTTTATGATTGTAAATCTTGTGCTAAGTCCATCTGCTAATTCATATTGACCTGCAATCTCATCCTTATTAGTGAGCAATAAAATTTCTATATGTTTTGGTGCTTCTACGGAATACTGTATTCCCATTAAATAATTCATAATTTCTTGTTCATATTGCGGAAACACTTCCTGATTCGTTGCTAAAATAATCATATCCTTTGTGGATGTATTAATAAAAGCTTGTGCTGAGCAACCGATCCATCCTCCTGTATGACCAACCCAGTCATCTTGAATGATAAAACCATAACTATAATGCTCAGCGACTTCTGTTGGTGTTAATATGGATTGCACAAACTCTTTGCTAATGTACCGACCTTGCAAAAATGCTTTTAAAAACTTTGCTACTTCAGCTACTGTTGCATAAATACCACCGTCACCATATACATTATTATATTTTTCATTTTTGTTTAAATATGGGTCACTACTTGCCTTTTTATATCGTTGGTTTTCATAATCATACATATGACCTTGCGCTTCGTATTGTTTTCTAGGCTGTGTTGTTGTACTAGTGAGATTTAATGGTCTTGCAATATATTGTTGTAAATATATTTCATACGTTGAGCCACTCACTTTTTCAATAATTTTTGCAAGTAAAACATAATTCGTATTGCTATAAGACCAATGCTCATTCGGTCTATGTTGTGGTAGCGCCATCTCGACAAATGTTTCAACACTTATTGTAAAATCTTCTGCAATATACTCAGGGATACCAGATGTATGTGTAAGTAAGTGTGCAACTGTCACATTTGCAAAATGAGGTACGTTAAACCAATTTGTAATTTTATCTTCTAATTGTAGCTCTCCTCTTTCAATTAGCTGAAATGTCATTACTGCTGTATACATTTTACTTAACGACGCAAGATTAAATTGTGTATTTTCAGTAATAAGGTGTTGCTCTGAGATGTCTTGATAACCATGATAATACTGCTTGATTTGTCCATGTTTCTCATAATAAACTGCACCATTAAACGAGATATTTTTAAGTAAAACCTCCATTTATTAACCCCCTAAATAATTTAGATATCTAACACATTGGATATGAAGGAATTTTATAATTCCTTCATTGCGATCCCCCTTAGTTTTCCAACAATGCGTTCCAATTCGTCTAACTCGTCTGATGAAAGTTTGCTGTAAATTTTATCTGCAATCTGCTGTTCAACATAATCTTGCTTAGAAAAATACTCCAATCCATTTTCATCTAAGGTTATGAAAACTTCACGTCGATTTTGTAGATTAATTTCCCGTTTGATATATCTATTCTTTTCTAACTTCGCTATTAATTGACTAACTGCACTAGAGCTAATATTCATTTCAATCGCAATTTCACCAACCGTAATACGTTTTGATAAGTAGACAATATCTAATACAACCGCTTGTTGTGTTGTAATACCGCTATTTAAATATTGCTTATAATGTTTATATATCAAACGGTTTATGGTATATTCTGCTTCGTTAATGCGCTTAACCTGTTCATATAAGGACAAAAGATCACCTGCTAATATGTTAGATGTCTAATATATTAGCAAGTAATTTGTCGAACGTCAATCTTATATAAAAATGTCATAACATCAAGTATGTTCAATAATTATACAGGAGGTAAAAAGGCTGTCATTCATTGGTAAATATCTTGTCACTCATTGGTACAGATTATGTCATTGCTGGTACATTAGAGTGGCCGTAATCATTCTTTGTGATAAAAAATAATCCCTCATGTACTATAGATCACTAGCGTTGCATAAAAGAATTATAAATTAGTTAAGCATTTAATTTTTAATGCCCTAAATTTGACTGATAATTCAGATTGTAATCATTCGTTGCATCTTAGTAAAAAAAGTCAACGTGGTTATGAAGGTAGTCCTTTATCTACTTTTTGTAAATCATTTAAAAAATAGAATCGTAGGTTAGATCATCCAAATGGTTAACATCTCCTGATTCATATTGTGCTAAAGTTTCTTCAAAGATACGTTGATGCTGAAGACTTCGCTGTCCTCTGGATGTTTGATCGGTTTCTTTAATAACTTGGATATAGAGGATGTCAGTTTGTTTGACCAGCAATCGCTAATCAAATCCATCATTTCTAGTAAGAGCCCTTAATAACCTAGTTCTTGTTTGAGCAATAGGTTTAAGCAGTATGTAATCATAGCGATATAAATCTGATTGAATACAGTATTTTGTCTCTTACCGTAAAGCTTCTTCAAGACCAAATGTTGCTTTACCCACCAATTCATTTGCCGTATAAAAAGTGAGGTGACACAATTGAAAGCTAAAAAAGTGTTAAGAGAAATTGAAGCAATGCATTATTGGGATGCTAGAGTATTAAAATTTGATTTCAAGTTTCTTTTGTGACGAAATAGCACTTGTGTTTGAGGATACAGACTTTAATGTTAAATTGTCATTTTTGGCATGTTCTAAATTTTCCTTCAATACCAGTGCAGAAGATAGAGAAAACCTTTTAAGAGAGTTAGCAAAATCACAAATTTCTTATTTTCTCCAAGATATAGAGGTTGTCGATGTCCAAAGTGAAGGACACCTTTTACTGAACTGTAAAATCTTAATGCTCCCTCTTAACGTTGAGATAGTATGTAATTCAATTTCAATTGAAAAGCTAAATTTGTGCTAGAACCTTGACTGGCTTAGATGCCTTTCAAGGCTTTTTTGTGAGGCTAACAAGTACTGATTAAACAATACTTTTCCTAGAAAGTGGAGATATCTCCTGCCGAGCAAGGCACGGTGGCAGTTGAATTTAGCCATCGCAAAAGTTCTAGACCTTGATGATTCAAGTCTCTGAGATAATAATCATTATCTGTAAAAGGCTACCAAATAACTCATTTAGTCCCAAGGTTTTAGTTTTTTGGATCAATGAATCGAGATGGTCGAATATCGTTACAAATTTTGTGTTTGGTTTGGTTCAAGCCATTCAGATTTTTTTCTGAAGCTGCTATGCTAGTAAAGACATCCAGTCCTCTTCAACTTTTATGTTATTCAAAATGTGAATGAAAGCGTTATCTACATTTAACACGATGTCCAATGTAATATGAGTAAAGTGAATGTATTATATATGTTGACATAATAAAAAGGCTTTATTTTCAAGTCACTCAAGATTGTTTTATGAGAGTAATAGGGAGGTGAAATACTTGTTTAACTTACCGGCAGAGACTTTTTGGTTAATCCTTCCTTGGCCTTTTATATGGTTAGGGTTAGCGACTATTATTTATTTTAAAATGAAAAAAGTCGACGATGAAGAGGAACGCTTGGAAAAAATCAATAAATAAAAATTCAAGGTCGGAGGCCATTGAACATGAAATTAGATGGTATTATTTTTGTTATTTATTTGGGAGTATTACTAGGAATCGGTATTTGGTTTTCCCGTAAATCTTCTGAATCAACAGAACAATACTTATTGGGCGGACGTTCCCTAGGACCGGCTGTTACAGCAATGACAATGCAAACGACTGCTATGAGTGGGTTTATGTTTATGGGTGCTCCAGCGATGGCTTTTCAATACGGGTGGTATGCAGTTTGGTACGCAATAGGTGATGCCGGAGGATCAATCATTAACCTTTCAGTACTAGGAAAAAGAATGAGAAGGATGTCCGAGAAACTAGGAGCACTGTCTCCAATTGAATACTTAGAAAAACGATTTGAACATGCAAGCGTACGTGTTATAGGCTCTCTTATTGCCATAGTATTTTTATTTGGTTACGTTTGTGCTCAATTCATTGCTGCTGGTAAAGCGTTGTCGACTTTAACGGGGTTCTCTTATGAAGTTTCATTACTAATTGGAATTAGTGTCATTTTAATCTATACAGTTGCAGGTGGATACTTAGCGGTGGCATACACCTCTTTTGTACAAGGTTTAATAATGGTTACTGGTGTTATTGGGATAGGTGTTCTTGCTTATTTTTATGTAGGTGGTTTATCAGGATTGAATGCATCACTTGCTGAAATTGATCCAACTTATTTAAGTATTTGGGGGAAGGATCTAGCATTTTATGGTCAATGGGGTGTGGTTTTAGGGGCAATACTTATTTATTCTATAGGATACATGGGACTCCCTCATGTTGTTGTACGCCATATGTCAATGAAAAGTACAAAGACCGTTAAAGGTGCCGTTCTAATTAGTGCTGTATGGAATCAATTCTTTATTTTTGTACCTTATATTTTAGGAATGATAGGCATTATTTTATTACCGACCATTGCAGATCCAGAAATGGTTATAACCGAATTAGCTTATACCTTATTCCCGGGAATCTTCGCAGCAATTTTACTGTCTGCAATAATGTCTGCTGTTATGTCAACAGCCGACTCCATATTAATGCAAGCCGGTTCCATATTGTCACGTGATATTTTTCAACGTTTTATAAACAAAAATGCAAGTCAAAAAACAATGGTTCTTGTGTCAAGGTTATGCATTTTAGCGGGTGGAATTGTAGGTGTTATTGTAGCCATCTATGAGCCGCCTTCAGTTTTTGCTCTTGTTATTTTTGCTTTTGGAACATTAGGAAATAGTTTTTTAGTTCCTTATGTGGCTTCAGTTTATTCGAAAAAGGCTAATTATGTTGGTTGTCTAATGGCTATGATTGGCGGAGCGACAACAAATATCTTGTGGACATCGTTGAATTTTGAATCAATAACGGGTCTTCATCCATTTTTGGCTGGGTTAATTATATCGATTTTAGGAATGATTATCGGAAGTAAAATCGGGCCGAAACCATCTAAGGAAATAGAAGAAGTATTTGAAGAATCAAGATTTCCACGATTGTTTTCGAAAGAGTTTGATAAAAATATCACTCGTGATTTAGCTCCTGAGGCTAATCGTATTTCTAAGTTTTTACGAGAGGAAGTCAAACAAGTAAGGGGAATTAACCATGACGATGGTTTTTACACAAGAACTTGAGTTTCCTGAGCATCAGGTTGAGAGGTTAATGAAAGGCTTAGAAAAACAATCAACGATCAAAGTAGAAAATATGGTTTATTATCCGTATTATTTTTTCGAGTTTGATGTGTCGGTTAAAACAGTTGTAGGATTACAAGGAAAGACCGCGTGTACAGTGGATGCTTTGGATGGAAAATGTGCTCTAGTAGACGTGTTTCCTCAATTGATTCAATATGAGATTGAACAAGATTTTCAACTAGAAATAGTCATAGCTGAAAATGAGGCTAAGAAAGCCGCAAAGTATTTTATTTCTGAAAATATTTCCAAGAAAGTGAAGTTTCTAAAAGTACCTAAAATAAAATTTTCATCCAAAACACTTTATTACCGTCCTTTTTGGCTTATTAGCTTAACTAAATATAAAGAACAGTCACTAATAATAGTAGATGCAATTAGTGGAAATTACCATCCATTATAAATGTACTCATCTACTTTAGTAACAGAAGGTCTATAGACCAAAAATGATGACAAATTAAAAAATAAATGATAAGTGTGTGTTTTATTCTGTAAGAAGCTTATTGAATATAGTAAACGCTGTGGGGAATATTGGAAGAAGTATACTGTATGATGATAAATGGCTTCTTAACGTTAAATGGGGAAGAATATCTTTTTACATTTTGTCTAATGGCTAAAATGAAAAACAATATATCATAATATGTAAGGTGAATAGAGAGGAGCGTAGTAAATTGATCACAAATACAGATGATTTATCAAAAAAGGATGAACAGTATGTATGGCATGCCGTTAAGCCATTTAACCCTGAGTCAACCATTATCGCAGAAGAAGCAAGCGGGGCTTGGATAACGGATATAGATGGGAATAAATATTTGGATGCCATGGCTGGTCTTTGGTGTGTAAATACTGGTTATGGACGAGATGAACTTGCGGAAGTGGCTTATGAACAATTGAAGAAAATGGCATATTTTCCCCTATCTCAAAGTCATGTACCCGCAATTAAACTCGCCGAGAAGTTAAATGACTGGCTAGAAGACGAGTATGTTATTTTCTTTTCTAACAGCGGTTCCGAAGCGAATGAAACAGCATTTAAAATTGTACGACAATATCACCACCATAAAGGAGAAACGGGAAGGCATAAGTTTATTTCACGATACCGTGGATATCATGGTAATTCAATGGGAGCACTGGCTGCAACTGGTCAGGCACAAAGAAAGTATATGTATGAACCGCTTGCTGGAGGGTTTATTCATGTGACTCCTCCCGATATATACCGAAGTCCATATAAAGGAACTTTGGAAGAGCAAAGTTTAGCTGCTGCGGACGAAATCGATCGTGTGATGACATGGGAATTAAGTGAAACAGTTGCAGGTGTAATTATGGAACCGTTTATTACCGGTGGTGGAGTTATTATCCCACATGAAAGTTACTTGCCACGCGTAAGGGAGATTTGTGATAAGCATGGTGCACTGTTAATTCTAGATGAGGTAATTTGTGGTTTTGGGCGAACAGGTAAAAAATTTGGCTTCCAGCATTCAGGAATAAAGCCTGATATTGTGACGATGGCTAAAGGGATTACAAGCGGCTATCTTCCCCTTGCTGCAACGGCTGTCAGAAAGGAAGTTTATGATCAATTTAAAGGAAAAGGTGAATATGACCATTTCCGACATGTCAGTACGTTTGGCGGAAATCCGGCCGCATGTGCTCTGGCGATAAAGAACATGGAAATATATGAAAATGAGAATCTAATTGAACGCTCCGAAATGATGGGGAAAAGGTTAAAAGAGAGATTGTTAGATTTGGAAAGTCACCCTAATGTTGGTCATATAAGAGGAAAAGGATTACTCATCGGCATTGAACTTGTAGAAGATAAAAAGACGAAGCAACCTGCAGATGTTGAAAAAGTGAATAGTATTATTGGATTCTGTAAAGAAAATGGACTGATTATTGGCAAGAACGGGGATACGGTGGCTGGATTTAATAATATTATCGCTTTAAGCCCGCCTCTAAATTTAACGAACGATGATCTAGACTTTATTGTAACAACTTTAAAAAAGGCTTTTGCTAAATTGTAAAAATATTGAATGGAAGTGATTGTTTTGACTACAAAAGTTGCTAGAAAAATTAAAAATTTTATCGGCGGAGAATGGGTGGATGCAAAGACAGATAAATTGGAGCCAGTCTATAATCCGGCAACTGGAGAGGTGATTGCCGAAGTTCCAATTTCAACAAAAGAGGAACTCGATAATGCAGTAAAGGTCGCTGCCGAAACGTTCGAAACATGGAAGGAAGAGCCAGTTCCAAAACGAGCAAGAATTTTGTTTAAATATCAACAATTACTCATAGATCATTGGGATGAATTAGCTAGATTAATAACAAAAGAGAATGGTAAAAACTTTGAGGAGGCTCATGGAGAAGTTTTGCGTGGCATTGAATGTGTAGAATTTGCTGCTGGATCCCCTTCTCTTATGATGGGAGAACAACTTCCTTCTATTGCTCAAGGATTAGAGTCAGGCGTGTATCGTTATCCAATCGGTGTAATTGGTGGAATTACCCCATTTAACTTTCCAATGATGGTTCCGACATGGATGTTTCCGATGGCAATTGTAACCGGTAATACCTTTGTGTTAAAGCCGTCTGAACGGACGCCTCTTTTAGCAAATCGATTGGCAGAGTTGCTTGTAGAAGCTGGTTTACCTAGAGGTGTGTTTAATATCGTCCATGGTGCTCATGATGTTGTAAATGGAATGCTCGATCATGAAGACATTGCCGCAATTTCTTTTGTAGGCTCTCAACCAGTTGCAGAATATGTATATAAGCGAGGAACAGCAAATCTGAAACGCGTTCAGGCACTTGCTGGTGCTAAAAACCATTCGATCGTTTTAAAGGATGCTAATTTGGATCATGCTAGTACGGAGGTCTTAAAGGCTGCATTTGGTTCTGCAGGTGAGCGGTGTATGGCTTGCTCTGTCGTAGCTGTAGAAGAATCGGTTGCAGATGAGTTTATATCGCAACTAGTTGCAAAAGCAAATGAGATTAAAATAGGAAATGGTTTAGATGAAGGCATTTTTTTAGGACCTGTCATTCGTGATTCACATAAGGAAAGAACATTACATTATATTGAAATAGGAGAAAAAGAAGGCGCAACACTAATTCGGGATGGTAGAAAAGACAAGAGTGCTCAAGAAGGCGGATATTTCGTCGGACCGACTATTTTCGATCATGTGACAAGTGAAATGAAAATTTGGCAAGACGAAATTTTCGCTCCTGTATTATCAATAAGCCGAGTAAAAAACTTAGATGAAGCAATCAAATTAACGAATAAATCTAATTTCGCAAATGGATCTTGTATATTTACAAATAACGGTGGAAGTGTAAGAACATTTAGGGAAAATATCGATGCTGGAATGTTAGGTGTTAATATTGGCGTCCCTGCCCCAATGGCATTTTTCCCATTCTCGGGATGGAAAGATTCATTCTATGGAGACTTGCATGCAAATGGCAAAGATGGTTTACAATTTTATACAAGAAAGAAAGTAGTAACAGGAAGATGGGTTGAATAAAATGTTCTGAACGCACAGTGAAAACTGTGCGTTTTCATATGAAGAGACGCTTGGAAACATGCATAGAGGCTGTGAAAGATGCATAGTTGCTCATCCATGATCATGATGCCTAAGTCGCTGGAAAAGATGCGAAGTAGCTCAGCGAAGATGTTTAGTGGCTAAAAAAGATGCTTAGTCGCATTTCAAATTTAAAGGTTTCATTAAAAGTGCGTGTTCAAAAAGGAGGATAAAAAGGATCAAGAAGTTCGAGGCGGCGCAGCTCCCGTCAGCGGAATGTATGCATTTAGATACATGAGTAGCGGAGAAACAAGCATTCGTGCGAAATTCGCAGTGTGATTTTTACCGGACTTTTTGAACATCCTCTAAAAAATAAAAACTGTCCCAAATGTCATGTGATGTTGGGACAGTTAATTCGACTACTTTTCTTGAGCTTGATAATGCTCCAATACGTATTTTCTCAGTTCACGCTTCAAAAATTTACCGACAGATGATTTAGGGATTTCTTCTACAAATAATATATCATCTGGGAGCCAAAACTTAGCAAACTGAGGTTCTAAAAAGGCAAGTAATTCTTGCTTTTGAACTTTACCAACAAACTTATCATGTAAAACGACACATGCAATTGGTCGTTCTTGCCATTTTTCGTCAGGAATTGCTACAACACTTGCTTCAAAGACTGCTTCGTGTGCCATTAACACATTTTCAAGTTCTACAGATGAAATCCATTCCCCGCCACTTTTTATTAAATCACTAGTACGGTCAACAATTTTAATCGTACCTTCTTCATCAACTGTCACAACATCACCGGTATAAAACCAGCCGTCTATAAATGCAGATTCTGATCGTTCATCATTATAGTAAGAGTCTGCAATCCATGGACCACGTAGTAGCAACTCCCCCATTGTGTTGTTATCCCAAGGAATTTCTCCTTCCTCTCCAACTACTTTCATTTCAAGGCCAGGAACAAGAATTCCTTGTCGTGTTTTTTCAAGCGCTTTTTCATCTAATGTTAAGTCTTTTTGATAGCTTTTCAGTCGCGAATATGTTGCAAGCGGAGTTGTTTCAGTTGCTCCATATGCATGGAAAAATGGTATGTTATATTTTTCTTCGAATGTACGTATCATTCCAATAGGTGCTGCAGATCCTCCACATAAAATTCCTCGTAGACTAGACAGATCATATTCTTTCTCCTCTAATTCTTTTAATAGACCTAACCAAATAGTAGGAACACCTGCAGTAACTGTAACCTTATATTCTTCTATAAAGCGGGCAAGTCTTTCCGGAGTAAATCTTGGACCAGGCATTACTTGAGTAGAACCGAACCAAGTACAAGCAAACGGCATTCCCCATGCATTCACATGAAACTGTGGAACAACTGGCATGGAGATGTCGGCTTCAGAGATTGCTGCTGTGTCTGCTAAGCCTAAAGCAAGACTGTGCAATGCAATTCCTCGGTGTGAATATAGCACACCTTTTGGCTTTCCTGTTGTAGCCGAGGTGTAACACATTCCAGCAGGATCAGTTTCATCGATATTTTTAATAAATTCGTAATCCTCATCGCCTTTTTCTAAAAGTTGTTCATAGGAATATACATTAGATAGACTGTTATCAGGTAATTTATCTTTATCTGTCATGACGATATAGGTTTTTACAGTTTTGAGATGGTCTTGGAGTTTATCTACAAGAGGTAAAATATCTTCATCTACAAAAATTATTTTGTCTTCTGCATGATTGATGATGTAAATAATATGTTCTGGAGATAATCTAATATTTATTGTGTGTAACACTGCGCCCATTCCTGGAGCAGCAAAGTAAATTTCAAGGTGCCTGTGGGTGTTCCAAGCTAGTGTTCCTACTCGGTCACCTTTTCTAATGCCAAGATTATGTAGTGCGCTCATAAGACGCCGGGTTCGTTTACCAATTTCCTTATAGGTAAGTCGGTGTATTTTGTCATGTGACTGTGAAATGACTTCCTTTTTCGGGAAAAACTTTTCCGCATGTTCCATCATTGCCCCAACAGTTAATGGATGATTCATCAATAAAACCAACCCCTTATATAATAATTATAATGTTTGTCTAATAATACCACATTAATAATAATTTGAAAATACCGAAGATTGCTATTAGTTTTTATCGCTAACAAAACAAACTATGATAAGGTAAAATAAAGAGGTAGTGGGGTAGATAAGAATGAAGAAGCAGTATGACTTTACGGAAGGAAATATTTTTAAGCAATTAATATTCTTTTCTGGTCCGATTATTTTAGCGAATTTACTACAAACGTCTTACCAAGTAGTCGATAGTCTTTGGGTTGGAAACTTACTGGGAGCCGACGCACTTGGGGCAGTAGCTATTTCCGGAGCAATCATTTTTACTGTGCTTTCTTTTGTTATTGGATTAAATAATGCGGCATTAACAATACTTTCTCAGCAAAAGGGGCAAGGAAATCGACAAGGTTTAAAAAATTATTTAAATGCCTTTGTTGTAACCCTTACATTTCTCGCAATTATATTAAGTGTTTTTGGGTATATATTATCGGAACAGTTGTTAATGTTACTTGGAACTCCCAATGAGTTACTGCCATTAGCGATGGACTATTTACGGATTAACTTTGTAGGAATGCTTTTTTTATTTGGTTATAACTTTATTAGTACAGTTCTTCGTTCCATCGGAGATAGTAAAAGTCCTTTAAAATTTGTCCTAATTGCAGTTGTCTTAAATATTTTCTTAGATCCATTATTTATTGCTGGATTTAATTTTGGTGTTAAAGGTGCTGCGTACGCTACAATTATAGCTCAAGGAATTGCTTTTCTCTATGGATTGTATTTCGTTTTACGCAATAAATTGGCTCCTTTTCAAGTCCCGAAAAAACCTCAATTACATGAAGTAAAGTTAATTTTAAATTTGGGTATTCCAGCAGGTTTACAAATGTCTGTTATTTCTGCAGGGTCAGCAGCTATTTTGAGTGTTGTGACAGTCTTCGGCGGATCTGTTGTAGGTGGATTTGGAGCAGCACAAAGAATCGATAGTATCATAATGTTGCCCGCCCATGCATTAGGTACTGCTGTTAATAGTATGGCTGGACAAAATATTGGGGTTTCTAATTGGAGAAGAGTTCATCAAATAACAAAGTATGGACTATTGTATAATTTAACTATTATGTGTCTGATTGGAATATGTATTGTACTATTTGCTGAACATGGTGTTAGATTATTTATTCAAGAGGAAGAAGCGGTTAAATTTGCGAGTCAATACTTACGTATCATGGCATTTTGTTTCCCATTTTTAGGAATAAATTTTATTTTAAATGGCGTGGTTCGCGCTGCTGGTGCAATGTATCAAGTACTAGTGTTAAATATTATTTCATTTTGGGTGTTAAGATATCCATTGACATATTTATTTTCTAGCGTTTATGATGAAGTTGGTATTGCTTTTGGATTAGGTGCTAGTTTTATTATCAGTAGTATACTAGCGAGCGCTTACTATCGTTATGGAAAGTGGCGTAAAAAAGAATTGTTTCAAGTTGATAAATAACTATTAAACTGTTAAAAGGTTAGGGGCATACATAGCATGAAATGTTCTGGTTATAAAGTATTTATTCGGGTTTTTGCCCTAGTATTCATGATGTCATTACTTCTTGTTGGAGTATCTCTATATACATCAAAAGATGAATTTAAAAAAGGAAAAATTGTTCAGCATGTTTTTACAAAAAAAGTAGAACAATATCGATCAACTGTTGAAAAATATGCAATAGAGTTCGATGTAGAAGAACATACGGATGTACTTTTGGCTATGATGCTTCAGGAATCTGGTGGACGTGGTGATGACCCGATGCAATCTTCAGAAAGTTTATGTGGAGAAGTTGGTTGTATTACTGATCCGGAACAGTCCATTAAGCAGGGGGTATCTTATTTTGCAGAAGCTTTACAGGCCGCAGATGGGGAAATAGAATTAGCCATTCAAGCATATAATTTTGGTATAGGCTTTATTTATTATCTTAAAAAAAATAAACAATCATATAATCAAGATACAACGATAAAGTTTTCCCAGGAAATGTATAAAAACGCGGATGATCCTTCCTTATATACCTGTTTGCGCGAAGAAGCGAAACAATATGATGCTTGTTACGGCGATATTTTCTATGCACAAGATGTGATGGAATACAAACAAAAGTTTGTCACAAATTAAGGAGCTGCTATAGGTGAAAACATTAAGCTGGTGTGGAAAATTATCATTTTTAATTGGGTTTGGATCAATCCTTTTTGGTGTATACTTACTTTATAAGGAATTGATTACAAATAATTTTGTGGCTCATCAGTCAATAGCGGTTGCAATTATTTGTTTAGGATTATTCTTTTTGTTTCATTTTAGTTTAAAAGTGTTAGAAGCTAATAGTGTGCATGGGGTTAGCTGTAGAATTAAAAAGTAAATGAATAAAATGTAATTTTACTATTTTAAAGCAAGAAATTAATTGGTATTATTAGAACAAGCAAATAAATTAAAGAAGGGGAGTTTTAGCAATGAAAGAAGTTTACACAAATAAAGCGCCCGAGGCAATTGGTCCATATTCACAAGCGGTTATTGCTGGAGATTTTTTATATGCATCAGGAGCAATCCCGATTAATCCTGAAACTGGAAATGTTGTAGAGGGAATAGAAAATCAAACGATTCAAGTAATGGAAAATTTACGAACAGTATTACTTGAAGGTGGAGCGAATTTCTCACAGGTTGTAAAATTTACAATTTATTTGAATTCAATGGATAACTTTGGAACGGTAAATGAAATATACGGTCGTTATTTGAAAAAACCTTACCCTGCACGTGCGACAGTTGAAGTTAGTCGCCTACCAAAGGATGTTCTAGTTGAGATTGACGCTGTAGCTTATTTAAAGTAAAGGGGTTTTGCTAACTCCTTTATTTTTTTTTCATAACTTAATGAAATGTGAGGTGGTTTTGTGCAATCATTTATGTATTTTAATCCTACGAAACTGCTATTTGGGAAGGGACAATTGGGTCAATTATCAAAAGAAGTGACTAAGTATGGTGAAAAAGTGCTTCTCGTATATGGTGGTGGGAGTATAAAACGAAACGGTGTATATGATGAAGTTACGAATATATTAAAAGCTGCAGATGTTGAATGGGTAGAATTAGATGGAGTGGAACCAAATCCTCGAGTTACAACTGTGCGAAAAGGAATCGAAATCTGTAAAGAAGAAAATGTAGATTTTGTTTTAGCTATTGGTGGTGGTAGTGTAATCGATTGCACAAAAGCGATTGTCGTTGGTGCAAAAACGGATGTAGATGTTTGGGATATTATTAGTAGGAAAGTAAGGGCGACAGATGGTTTGCCATATGGATCCATTGTAACTATTGCGGGCACAGGAGCGGAAATGAGCTTAAGCTCTGTAATTTCGGACTGGAAGACAAAAGATAAACGAGCTTGGGTTTCTTCTTTTTCCCGTGCTAAATTTGCAATTATAGATCCGACTTTTATGACATCGGTACCGATAGAACAAACGGTAAATGGTGCTGTTGATGCTATGTCACATGTATTAGAACATTATTTTCATTCCGAAGAAAATACACCCATTCAGGATCAATTTTGTGAAAGTGTGCTTCGTACATTGATTGATGTAACACCTAAACTACTTAATGACTTAGAAAATTATAAGCATCGTGAAACGGTTGCCTATGCAAGTACAATAGCATTGAGCGATCAGCTCAATATGGGTTTTATTGGCGATTGGGGAACCCATCACATTGATCATGCTCTTTCTGCAGTTCACGATGTTCCTCATGGCGGTGGAATGGCTATTTTATTTCCACATTGGATGCATTATGTTTTAGATGAAACAAATGTCATGCGCTTCAAACAATTAGCGACGAATGTATTGCTTATTGATTCTGAGGGTAAATCGGATATGGAAGTAGCAAGAGAAGGAATAGATTTATTAGCAACTACATGGGCATCTTGGGGTGCGCCGTCCAAATTAAGTGATTATAATATAACGGAAGAAACATTACCGTTAATTGCAGAAAAGACTATTGAAACACAACCGAAATGTGGAAATTTTAAGCGATTAACAGAGCAGGATGTAGTTGAAATTGTAAAGAGTAGTTTATAAAAAAGGAGGTTCGTTGCTTCTCTTGCGGACAAAATATACCGAAAATTCGATGAAAATTGTCCGGTGCGGTCTCCCTCAGCCAATAGTGATGTAAATTCGGCAAAAATTGTCCGTGGTGCCCTCCCTCGGATAAATAATGATCAAAAGGTAAAGCAGTTTGTCCGCTGAAGTTTGCCGCGGACAAATTTTAACAAGAAACTGCCAGAAAATATCGGCGGTGCTCTCTCGTTCCTGATCTCGTGCAAAAATTAGAAAACTTGGCATTCGTTAGAGAAAATATGCCCCTTCAAAGGAGTATACCAACGCTAGGCGCAAAGCCTGTTCTTAGTCGGCCTTCCTTAGAGCCGTAATGGCGAAAGACAGAGGTGATGTTGCACTTATGCTCTAGAGTGCAGCCTTTAATGGCGAGTGCCTTAGTTACACATATGCAGTAGGAAAGTTTTATGCTTTCCTATCGGCCAAAAAAAGAGGTACAGCAGAATTGTCCCCATATCAGAGCTTGATGCGGGAAAAGGAAGATGCGGTAAAAATTTTGACTGAATAGACACCAGGGAAGTTTTGTGAAATTAAAAAAAGAATTAGCAGTTGTTATGCATAAACTGCCAATTCTTTTTTAATTTCTTCTCGAATTCTCTCTAAACATTGTTCTGGAGTTTTTCCGTGGACAAGTTTTCCATTAACATGCGCATATGGACTCTTGGCACATAAGCCACAAAAAGATAAACAGCTGTTCATTAAAACGGCAACTTCTGGAAATTCCCCTTCAATAATTTCCTCTATATTTAATGTTGTGATGAGATTAGCACTGCAGATGTCTACAATAACAATACCCATTTAAATCACAAACTTTCTATAATAGCTTTTGATAATGTAGTTATATCATTTCCTTACGAACATTTGCAATAGAACTGCCTATATCGTACCAATTTAAATATAATGTTTTTTCTTTTGTCATATAATTTCAATTGTATTTTACGATAATTAAGCATAAAATATGTATTAAGTTTAGAAAAGGAGTTTATCAAATGAGATATATTAGTAAGTTGTTTTTAATATTATCAATCGTTTTTGGACTGGCTGTTAATTCCACAACTTTGACTCACGCAGTTCAAACGGATGAAATGTTGGATGAACCGATTGTTGTATATGGTGATACATTATCAGATGCTCAGAGAGAAGAAGTAAGGAGATTACTAGAAGTTGATTCAGATAAGGTAACAGAAATGAATGTTACTGGTAAGGATATTGCTCATTATATTAATGGGGACCCAAATTCAAGAATGTTTTCATCGGTTAAAATTACTCATAAAGACAAAGGACATGGCATTGTTGTTAATATTGTAACAGCAGATAATATTACACAAGTGACGAGTGAAATGTATAGTAATGCACTCTTAACAGCTGGAGTTGAGAATGCTTTAATTGAAGTTGCTTCTCCTGTTCAAGTAACAGGTACTTCAGCATTATCAGGAATTTATAAAGCGTATGATGCAGCAGGTGCTGAATTAGAACAAGGCCGAATGGAAGTAGCCAATGAAGAGCTGGATTTTACAACAGAGCTTTCTAAAAAAGAAGGACTAAGTCAAGAAAAAGTAACTGAATTAATGACAGAAATTAAAAAGGAAATTGCTGAACAAGATCCTGTAACAAGAGAAGAAGTTGAACAAATAGTAAAGGATCAATTGGAAAAATTAGAAATTAATCTTAGTGAAGAAGATCGTCAACTACTCATTGATTTATTTGAAAAAATGAGAAACTTAGATATTGATTTTGATCAGGTAAAACAGCAGTTGGAAGATATCACTTCTACGATCAAAGATAAATTAGATGATATGAATTTAGAATTAGATGAAGGTTTTTGGGACAAAGTTTCTAATTTTTTTCAGGATTTAATTGATAGTATTGCAAATCTCTTTAAAGGGTAAAGGGCTCTTATTTATAGGCCCTTTTTCTCATTAGCTCTCCTACTTTTCTGCTTCATTTCATCGAAGTTGATGGGGAAATATGTCATAAAATTAATTATGGCTACAGAAATATAGGATCGCTAGTTGATTTGTAATTGCAGATATTGAATTTACGATCGCCGATGTTGAGTGAATTTCCAATATGATGAGTCGCTGGCTAAGATGTCGAGTCGCATTCCAACCAGTCGAGTCGTTCGCTAGATGTCGAGTCGAATCCGAACAAGTCGAGTCGTTCGCCAATACGTCGAGTCGATTTCCAACATATAGATTCCCAATGTCGGAGCTTATGGATTTTGCGGAAATATGAAAAATTGAATCAATGTGATAAGCAGTGCCTCACCAAATATAAAAATATAATTGCCCAAAAGTAGGAGTGATGCAGTGAAAAATAAACAAGTATCACAAAAGTGGCCGATAACCTTATTTACTATCGGTGTTTTTATGGCTGGACTCGATAACGGAATCATCAGTTCAGCATTAACTACAATATATAATTCATTTGGGGTATCGCCATCATGGGGAGCTTGGACAGTAACGCTTTATACATTAGGTGTTGCAATCTCCGTTCCGATTGTTGGTAAGTTATCAGATAATTATGGTCGTAAACGATTGTTTATTATTGAGATTCTGTTATTTGGCGTTGGCTCATTATTAGTAGCGATTAGCCCTAACTTTACAATGCTCCTTATTGCAAGATTTATTCAAGCCATTGGTGGTGGCGGAATTTTTATTATCGGGACTTCACACGTGTTATCTACCATGCCCAAAAACCAACAAGGAAAAGTTCTCGGTCTATTAGGTGGAATGCATGGCTTATCTGCTGTAGTAGGCCCAAATGTTGGAGCACTTATTTTACATATAACTGGAACTTGGCAATGGATGTTTTTAATTAATATTCCGATTGCGTTGTTTTTAATAGCAATGGGTTTCTTAAAAATAGAAGAGACAAAACAGCCAACATCAAATGCACTTGATGTAACAGGAACTATTTATTTATCATTGGGGATCGTTGCTTTTATGTTTGGGATTACTAACATAAATAGTTTAGAACTACTATCAAGCATTACAAGTGTTACAGTTTTACCTTACCTTATTGCAGGTGCTTTGTTCATTTATCTCTTCTTAACTCATGAAAAACGATTAGAAAAAAATGGTGGAGATCCAATTATATCTGCCTCATTATTACGGAAACGTTCGTTTCAATTAACACTTCTACTTGGATTTTTGTCAGGTGGATTTTTGGCAAGTATTATCTTTATACCTTCCTTTGTGCAGCAGGCTTTACAAGTTCCAGCTGAGAATGCAGGTTTTTGGTTAACTCCATTAGCGTTAGCATCAGGAGTAGGCGCAGGTTTAGGTGGATTTTTAACTGATCGAATTGGAGCGACTCGGACCATTATTGTTTCGGGAATTATCGGTTTACTTGGCTTTTTAATGTTTTTTTCTTTTGTAGATGATTTATCAACCTTCGTTATTGCAAGTGTATTGGCGGGAATAGGTTTAGGATTTTTGTTAGGGGCACCTTTAAATGTTTTAGTTGGTGAAAGTGTAGAGAAAGATCAATACGGTACTTCGATTGGAACACTTTCATTAACCCGCCAAGTTGGATTAACCTTATTTCCGACAATATTTGCCAGTTTTATAACTTCAGGTGTGATGAAAATAGAGCCGACATTTAAAGCTGTTTTTGGTGAAACTGTAATTCCATTTCACGAGGTGAGCGAAGGAGAAGGCTATGGTGAAATTGTGGAAGAGATAGAAAAAATTAACGATCCTTACTTGCAGGAGCAACTTTACTCTATAGTATCGAGTGTAATGAAATCTGGTTTTCAAGATATGTTTTTTGCGGCAGTAATCATTTCGGCAATTGTAATCATCGTTAGTTCTTATATGCAAATGTCAAAGGCAGATTAAGTTCAATAACCTCAAGTTGAGTTCGGAATCTTCTAACTTTAACATTCTTTATGGAAAACTTACAAAAATTATGTATAATTAAATTGCAGATAACTTATACATATCTGTAAAATTTAAAAGGGGAGGTTCATAAAAATGAACTGGAAGAAATGGTCTTTACTTTTTACACTTGTTTTTGCCATGAGTATCTTCTTAGCTGCATGCGGTGGTGATGATAAAGATAGCGACGCTAAGACAGATGATGGAGCGGAAGAACAATCAGGGGAAGAAACAGGGGAAGAAACAGGGGAAGGGCTTGCTGATGAACAAGTGTTAAGCGTTAACATTAAGTCAGAACCGCCTTCGTTACATCCTGGTACATCAACGGATACAACATCAAGTGCTGTACTTGACCAAGTGTTTGAAGGATTAACAAGGATGAACCAAGATGGAGAGCCGGAAGAGGCAATGGCAGAGAGTATTGAAGTGTCTGACGATGGATTAGTGTATACATTTAAAATTCGGGAAGATGCTAATTGGACAAATGGAGACCCGGTAACTGCTGGTGACTTTGAATATGCATGGAAATGGGTGTTAAACCCTGATAATGCAGATACAGATTATGCATACCAGCTATACCCAATTAAAGGTGCTGAAGATGCGAAAGAAAATGGAGGTTCTTTAGATGAGGTTGGTATTACAGCAGAAGACGACAAAACGTTAGTCGTAGAACTAGAACAGCCGACAGATTATTTCTTGGAATTAACAGCATTTCACACGTATTATCCTATAAACGAAAATGTGTCAGAAGGAAATGATAAATGGGCGTTAGACGCTGGTGATGATTATGTATCAAATGGACCGTTTAAATTAGTATCATGGGATCATAAAGATAAAATTGTCATTGAAAAAAATGAAGGTTATTGGGATGCCGAGACAGTAAAATTAGAAACAATTAATATGCATATGATTGATGAGGAAGCAACCGCATTACAAATGTATGAAAACGGTGACCTTGATTGGATTGGTGACCCTATTGATAAGATTCCTTTGGCGGCGATTCCAACGATGGAAGAATCTGGCGAACTGCACATTTCAGACCGTGCGGGAGTATATTATTACACATTGAACCATGACGAAGAAATGTTTAGTAATGTAAATATTCGTAAAGCATTGGCTTTATCCATTAATCGTCAAGCAATCATTGATAACGTATCAAAAGGAGAACAAAAACCAGCGATGGCATTAGTTCCACCTTCCATGTTTGAAGAAAATGAAACAGGGTACTTCCAAGATAATGATGTAGAAAAAGCGAAAGAACATTTAGAAAAAGGACTAGAAGAGTTAGGATTAGACAAACTTCCAAAAATTAAACTCTCTTATAACACAGATGAAGAACACGCAGCTATTGCGCAAGCTGTTCAAGATATGTGGAAGAAAAATTTAGAAATTGATGTTGAACTTAACAATGAGGAATGGAACGTTTATCTAGATAATCTAGGTGAAGGTAATTATCAAATTGGGCGTATCGGTTGGATTGCTGACTTTAACGACGCAATCAACTTCTTGGAAATTTTTGAAACCGTTGGTGGTAACAACTATACAAACTGGGAAAATGAAGAATTCCAAGATTTACTAAAACAATCACGTGCTGAACTAGATTCAGATAAACGCCAAGAAATTTTAAAAGAAGCGGAAAAACTGTATATAGAAGAAATGCCAATGGTTCCTGTTTACTTCTATACACATGTATATGCATACAAAGACCATGTACAAGGTATTGAAGTTGCTCCAGTTGGTAGTTTCAATCTTAAGTGGGGTTATATTGCAGCTGAATAAGTGATATTATTAACTGTAAATGAAATAGGGGTGATTCATTTCACCCTTATTTTCATTGACTTGATAGAAAGCATCCTATTAGTAGTATACTAGACAGTTTTTGTATGCTGTTTTGTAGAGATGTACAAACCTACATTCCAAATCTTTATTATTTTACACTATTTCTTGGGGGTGTGAACACGTGCTGAAATATTTATTAAAAAGAATTGGTTATATTCTATTATCCTTATTTTTTATCGTTACCATTACTTTTTTTCTTATGAAGTTAGCTCCAGGTGGTCCTTTTACGTCGGAACGAAAACTCCCACCCAAATTAGAAGAACAAATGAATGAAGCCTATGGATTAAATGATCCGATCCATGTACAATACGTTGATTATCTAACTCGTATTGCAAAATGGGACTTTGGACCGTCTTTTAATAATGTTGGACAAAGTGTAAATGACATTATTAATCGTAGTTTTAAATATTCGTTAATCCTGGGGATTGAATCTATAATTCTCGCGTTATCAGTTGGGGTGTTTTTAGGAGTAATTGCTGCTTTATATCATAACAAGTTTGCAGACTATACCGCAATGATCATAGCAGTTTTAGGAATTTCAGTACCGAGCTTTATCTTAGCAGCAGTTTTACAATATGTATTTGCTTTTAAGCTAGGCTTGTTTCCGATTGCAAAATTTGATTCTTTTGCCCACTCTGTCTTACCTGCAATAGCTTTGGCAGCTACCCCGCTTGCATTTATCGCCCGGCTTATGCGCTCAAGCATGTTAGAAGTATTAAACTCTGATTATATTAAAACTGCTAAAGCGAAAGGGTTAAGTAATCGCATTACTATTTATAGACACGGAATTAGAAATGCTATTTTACCAGTTGTTTCTTATTTGGGGCCATTAGTCGTCTCGATTTTAACAGGAAGTTTTATTATAGAAACTATATTTGCTATACCTGGTTTAGGTAATGAATTCGTTGAAAGTGTAACGAACCGAGATTATACCGTCATAATGGGAACAACGGTCTTTTTTAGTATATTATTGTTAGTTTCCATTTTAATCGTTGATATTATTTATGGATTTATTGATCCTCGTATCAAAATAACAGGAAATGAGGGGGATCGTTAATGTCACAAGTACAATTAAAAGATACTGATTTTGAACCAATAGAATATACACAATCTGAAGCTGAAAAAATAGCGGGTGAAAGTACTTCCTTTTGGAAAGATGCTTGGCGCCGCTTTAAACAAAATAAATTAGCCATTGCTGGAGTTCTCGTAATTGTTCTCATAGGGATTATGTCATTTATTGGCGGTCCGATTTCGGGACACAACTACTATGATAACGATTTAATTAGTTCAAACCAATCACCATCAGCGGAACATTGGTTTGGAACAGATAATTTAGGACGAGATTTATTTGCAAGAACATGGTACGGGGCAAAAATTTCTTTATTTATTGGATTATCAGCTGCATTTATCGACCTAATCATTGGAATCATTTGGGGATCCGTTTCGGGGTATTTAGGTGGTAGAGTTGATGAATATATGATGCGAATTGCTGATATATTATCTGGTGTACCGTATTTATTAGTTGTTATTTTATTAATGGTGATCATGCCTCAAGGATTATGGACATTAATTATTGCCATGACGATTACCGGATGGATTAATATGGCTAGAATTGTTCGAGGGGAAGTTATGAGGCTCAAGACTTCCGAATATGTTATGGCTTCTAAATCACTTGGAGCAAGCAGTTTTAGAATAATGGCGAAACATTTAATACCAAATACAATGGGACCAATTCTTGTTACGTTAACATTAACAGTACCAACAGCAATATTTACAGAGGCTTTCTTAAGTTTCCTTGGATTAGGTGTACCTGCACCTCTTGCGAGTTGGGGTACAATGGCATCTGATGCGTTGCAAGCATTAAGATACTATCCATTCCAATTATTTTTCCCAGCATTTTTTATTAGTTTGACAATGTTAGCCTTTAATATTGTTGGAGATGGGTTGAGAGATGCACTTGATCCGAAAGATCGCCGTTAATCGGGAGGGAATATAATGAAAAAAATATTAGAAGTGAAGGATCTTTCCGTTTCATTTAAAACATACGGTGGTGAAGTGCAAGCTGTTCGAGATGTAAATTTTGATTTGTATGAAGGGGAAACGCTTGCAATTGTCGGTGAGTCAGGTTCAGGAAAGAGTGTTACTGTACAGTCAATTATGCGTCTCATTGCAATGCCTCCCGGAGAATTCAAATCAGGGTCAGTCTTATTAGGCGGTGAGGATTTAGTGCAAAAGTCTGAATCGCAAATGGAGCAAATCCGCGGAAAAGAGATCGGAATGATTTTCCAGGATCCAATGACTTCACTAAATCCGACAATGAGAATAGGAAGGCAAATCACAGAGGGATTAATAAAACATCAAAACATGTCAAAAAAAGAAGCTCATGCCAAGGGAATTGAATTATTAAAGCTTGTCGGAATTCCGAATCCCGAAACACGTATTAATCAATATCCGCATGAATTTTCTGGTGGGATGAGACAACGTGCAATGATCGCAATTGCTTTGTCTTGTAATCCTAAAGTGTTAATCGCAGACGAACCGACTACCGCACTCGATGTGACGATACAAGCACAAATATTAGAATTATTACGAGAAATCCAAAAAGAGACAAATACCGCCATTATTTTAATTACTCACGACCTAGGTGTCGTTGCTAACGCTGCAAACCGTGTAGCGGTGATGTATGGTGGAAAGGTTGTTGAAACAGGGACGGTAGATGAAATTTTTTATCAACCGAAACACCCTTACACGTGGGGGCTTCTTGGATCCATGCCGAAATTAAATGATGAGAATGAAGAATTACAATCCATACCCGGTTCACCACCTGATTTAAAAGATCCTCCAAAAGGATGTCCTTTTGCTGCTCGCTGTCCGTATGCTATGAAAGTATGTGATCAGCACATGCCACCATATTTTGAATCATCAACTACGCAAAAGTCTGCTTGCTGGTCACTTGATGAACGAGCACCAAAAGTGGAACCTCCAGAAAGTGTAATTGTAGGAGGAGGACAAGAAAAATGAGTAATTTTAAAGATAAATTAGTCGAAATTAGAGATTTACGCAAGCATTTTAAAATTGATCGTAATAATACACTAAAAGCAGTAGATGGATTAAATTTTGATATTTACAAAGGCGAAACATTTGGGCTTGTTGGTGAGTCTGGATGCGGTAAATCTACTGCGGGAAGAACGATTATGCGTCTTTATGATGCAACTGATGGGGAAGTATTTTTTAAAGGCGAAAATGTACATGGGAAAAAATCGAACCAAGAGTTGAAGCAATTTAACCAGAATATGCAGATGATTTTCCAAGACCCATATGCATCATTAAATCCACGAATGACGATTACGGATATTATTGCTGAAGGTCTAGATATACATGGACTAACTAAATCAAAAAAAGAACGAGTGGAACGTGTTAATGAGTTGCTGGAGACAGTGGGACTTAATAAAGAACACGGAAATCGTTATCCACATGAATTTAGTGGTGGGCAAAGACAACGAATCGGGATCGCTCGAGCACTTGCAGTAAATCCAGAGTTTATCGTAGCTGATGAACCGATATCAGCTCTGGACGTATCGATTCAAGCGCAAGTAGTTAACTTGATGAAAAGATTACAAAAAGAGCAAGGTCTCACCTATTTATTCATTGCACACGATTTATCAATGGTTCGTCACATTAGTGACCGCGTTGGAGTAATGTATTTGGGGAATATGGCCGAAATTGCAACGAGTGAAGAACTATATGAAAATCCACTTCATCCGTATACACGTGTCCTTTTAAGTGCTGTCCCTATTCCTGATCCAAATCTGGAAAGAACGAGAGAACGGATTGAAGTAAAAGGGGAATTACCAAGTCCGATTAATCCACCAAGTGGCTGTGTATTTAGAACAAGATGCCCATTTGCAACAGATGTTTGCGCTAAGGAAAGACCGATCTTCCAAGAACATAAAATAGACCATTGGGTAGCCTGTCATATGTTTGATAAACGTTATAAAGATGAGTTTAAGAATAAGTAATCAAAAAGGAAAGTACCATTAACCGGTACTTTCCTTTTAAGTTTTAAAGTCACGCGAACGGTCGTTAACCAGCTAACTTTGCGATTTAATCAAGAAGGAAGATCTGGATTTAACCACGAAGATCCGGGTTTAACCACGAAGAACTGGGTTTAACCACGAAAAATGCGAAATAACCACGGGAATTCAGTTTTATCCACGAAAAATGTCTTTTAACCACGAACGGTCGCTAATGCAACCCAATTAAGCATACATTTTTGCGATTTCTTTTTGTAAGTGTTGGTCTCGTACATACTCATCGTAACTCATTATTTTATCGACAATCCCTGTAGGTGTTATTTCGATTAAGCGGTTTGCAATACTATTTACAAACTGATGGTCACTAGAAGTAAACAGGATAGATCCTTTAAATTTGATTAGCCCATTGTTTACAGCGGTAATGGACTCTAAATCTAGGTGACTTGTCGGTTCATCAAAAATCAGTACATTCGCTTTCGATAACATCATTTTCGACAACATACAACGGACTTTCTCACCACCAGATAAGACATTTGCTTTCTTTAATGCCTCTTCCCCCGAAAATAGCATTCTACCTAAAAAGCTTCGTAAAAACGTTTCTGTTTGATCTTCAGGTGAAAATTGTCTGAGCCAATCAACTAATGTTAAGTCACTATTTTCAAAGAACATGGAGTTATCTTTTGGAAAATATGCTTGAGAAGTAGTAACACCCCAATGGTATTCTCCACTATCTGGTTCGATTTCTCCCATTAAAATTTGGAATAGCGTCGTTTTAGCTAGGTCATCTTTTCCTATAAATGCGACCTTTTCGTTTCGATTAATAGTGAAACTTACGTTATCAAGCACTTTTTGGCCATTTATCGTTTTCGTTAAACCTTCTACACGCAAAAGATCATTTCCAATTTCTCTTTCTGGTGTAAAGGCAACATATGGATAACGGCGAGAAGATGGTTTTATATCATCTAATGTAATGCTCTCCAATAACTTCCGACGAGACGTTGCTTGTTTTGATTTAGAAGCATTGGCGCTAAAACGTGCGATAAATGCTTGTAAGTCTTTAATCTTTTCTTCTTTTTTCTTATTTTCTTCTTTTGCCATTTTGGCTGCAAGTTGGCTAGATTCATACCAAAAATCATAGTTTCCAATATAAATTTCTATTTTGCCAAAGTCAACATCGGCGATATGCGTGCAAACCTTGTTTAAAAAATGACGATCGTGTGAAACGACGATGACTGTATTTTCAAAATGAAGTAAGAAGTCTTCTAACCAGTGTATTGCTTGGATGTCTAGACCGTTAGTCGGCTCATCTAATAGAAGAACATCTGGATTTCCAAAAAGTGCTTGTGCAAGTAAAACTTTTACTTTTTGGTCATTTTGCAAATCAGACATCTTTAACTCATGTAATGATTCGTCAATCCCTAAACCGGTTAATAGAATAGCAGCATTAGAATGTGCTTCCCATCCATTTAATTCAGCAAATTCCCCCTCAAGTTCGGCAGCTTTAATGCCGTCTTCTTCTGTAAATTCTGCCTTTAAATAAATTTCGTCCTTTTCTTTCATCACTTCAAATAGTCTTTCATGCCCCATTAACACTGTTTCTAAGACTTGTTCATCTTCATATGCAAAATGATCCTGTTTTAAAACAGCGATTCGTTTATCGGTCGCAATTGAAACATCTCCTTGTTGGGGTTCAATTTCACCAGATAGTACTTTTAGAAAGGTAGACTTTCCGGCACCGTTCGCTCCAATTACACCATAACAATTACCATTATTAAACTGTATATTAACGTCTTCAAATAACTTTTTATCTCCAAATCGCAAGCTAACATTTGTAACATTTATCATAACTTTTTCCTCCGTATAAATAGCACTCTAAGTAAGCTTAAGTGATTATTATCTATTCGTCAATATTTCTCCACCTTAATAAAAGCTGTTATAATAAGATGTAATAATTATTTTAGGAGGTCTCCATGAAACAGAGTAATAATTATCGCCTGCTACAATTAAAACAACTTTTGTTTAATGAAACAGATGAGCAACATGAATTTGATATTTATGAAATTGAAGAACGTCTAATCCAAGTCATGGGTGTAAATAGTATCGATCATCGGACAATAAGAAATGATATCGAGGCATTGCAAGAAATGGATTTTGATATTGTTAGGAATAGACGTAGATTTGGAAAGGTTTTCTACAGTCATCAAGTAAAACTGTTTGAGACGTATCAGCTACGTTTATTAGTCGATGCAATTCTTTCAGCTCGATTTATTACCCCAAAAGAAAAGAATACGTTAATTGATAAATTAAAAGAATTGACGAGCATACATATTAGAAAAACACTACCTGAGCCTATTTTATTTAGTCAAACGGTGAACTTGGATTATGATCGAATTAAGTTGAATATTGATCGCTTGCATCATGCAATCACGGGTAAGCGTGTAGTTACATACAAATATGGTGATTTTAATGTGCATAAGGAATTTGAATTTAGACGAAATGGTGAGCTGTACTTTGTTGAACCATATGCACTAATTTGGCAAAATGATTTATATTATTTGATTGGTAAATTCCAAGAGACAGAGGAAATTCGTCATTACCGACTCGACCGAATTCGAGAAATTGAAATTTTAGATGAATCGTTTATAAAAGATAAAGCGTTCGCGTTACAGCAATATGTAGATAATACGTTTCATATGTATAGCGGAGAAGAAGTAAGGATGGAAATTAGATTTGATAGAAGTTTAATCAACGCTATTTTTGATCGTTTTGGAATGGAAGTAGATGTGATACCAGATGGCGAAAATCATTTTATTTTAAAAACGAAGGCCAAGCTTTCTGATGGATTATTAAGTTGGATTTTAAAATGGGGACATCGAGCTCAAGTGGTATCCCCGGAAGATTTAGTAGAAAAAGTAGAAGATGAGGTCAGAAAAATGGCCGCTAATTACAACTAGAGCCTAACTATACATAGCTTCTTTTTTTCTATAGTATTTGACCTTTTAAAAAAGAGATGGGGGAAAGTGATGTATAGGTTATACTGTAGGAGTTATCAAGGTGTAATGAAAATTGCTTCTTATGTTCTTCCTTGGCGTGAACCGCAATTGTTGGAAGGGGAAAATAGTTTAATTAAACTACCTAAATTAATAAAAGATAAGAGAATTGAGAGCGTTTTAATTATCACTGACGAGGGTATTGTAGCTATTGGGCTGATGGATGCCCTTTTAGAAGAACTGCATAAAGAAGGCATTCAGTTTGTTGTTTATGATAAAACTGTACCGAATACTCCGGTTGCAAACATTGAAGAGGCTGCACAATTGTATAAAGATAATAATTGCCAAGGAATTATAGCTTTTGGAGGAGGATCGTCAATAGACTGTGCAAAAATTGCAGGTGCACGTATTGTTAAGCCAAATAAGAGCATTCCTCAAATGAGGGTGTATTAAAAATTTTGAAAAGGCTCCCACCGTTGTTTGCAGTTCCAACAACAGCAGGAACTGGGGCTGAAGCAACACTAGCTGCGGTTTGTTCTAACCCAAATACGCACGAAAAGTTTCCACTTATGGATACTTCACTCATTCCTCATTATGCAGTGCTAGACCCTTTACTTACTGTAAAACTTCCTCCACATATTACGGCTGCCACGGGAATGGATGCTCTGACACATGCGGTGGAGGCTTTTATCGGTAAAAGTAATACGAAAGAGACTAAGCAGTGGAGTATCGAAGCAATAAAGCTAATCTTTGAAAATCTCTATGAAGCTTATACAAATGGTCATAATATAACAGCACGAAAGAACATGCAAAAAGCTGCCTACTTGGCAGGTATGGCCTTTACACGTGCATATGTTGGATATGTGCACGCAATTGCACATACGCTTGGTGGATTTTACAATATACCCCACGGCTTGGCTAATGCAATTATCCTTCCTCATGTCCTTGATTATTATGGGGCAACAGTACACACACAATTAGCCAAGCTTGCTGATTTAGTTAGAATTACGAAGCCAACTGATACTAACGAACAAAAAGCAAAAAAATTTATCCAGGAAATAAGGGATCTGAACGATAGGATGGAAATTCCGAGAAGAGTAAACGGTATAGACAATCGTGATATTCCAGTAATGGTGAACAGGGCTCTGCAAGAAGGCAATCCGCTTTATCCCGTACCAAAGATACTTTTAAGAGAAGATATGTCATTGCTTTTCGAAAAAATAAAGGCATAATTTATGTAAAGGAGGGTAATAATTGGAAAAATATCATTCGCTCGTAAACAAACAAAAAGAGTTTTTTCGAACAGAACAGACAAAAGATATTAATTTCCGAATCACTTCTCTGCAAAAGTTAAGAGACGCAATTAGATTTAAAGAAAAAGAGCTTATGGCGGCATTGAGGGAGGATTTGAATAAGTCCGATTTTGAAGCTTATACGACCGAGATAGGTTTTGTGCTAGCAGAGTTGCGATTTACTATCAATAATCTGCGCTCATGGGCAAAGCCGAAAAAAGTAAAAACGCCCAAGACCCACTTTGGTTCCACTAGCTATGTTTATTCTGAGCCATACGGTACAGCACTAATCATTGCCCCATGGAATTATCCTATTCAATTGGCAATAGGTCCATTAATTGGAGCTATTGCTGCAGGAAACTGTGCTGTGATCAAGCCGTCAGAATTAACGCCTAAGACGTCTGAATTGTTAGAGGAACTCATTAGTGAATTATTTCCGGAGCATTATATTTCAGTCGTCCAAGGTGGAGTAGAGGCGAGCCAAGCGCTCCTTAATGAAAAGTTTGATTACATTTTTTTTACCGGAAGTGTAGCGGTAGGAAGAATCGTTATGGAAGCAGCAGCAAAAAAATTAACTCCAGTTACACTAGAATTAGGCGGAAAAAGTCCCTGCATCGTTCATAAAGATGCAAAAATTAAATTGGCTGCCAAGCGAATTGCTTGGGGAAAATTTACGAATGCCGGTCAGACTTGTATTGCACCAGACTATCTTTATCTTCACAAGAGCATTAAAGATAGATTTTTAGCTCAGTTCAAACAAGAAATTGCGGAATTGTACGGGAAACAACCTCTAGAAAATCCGAATTTTACCCGAATCGTAAACAGAAGTCATTTTGACCGGCTACGTTCATACTTGAACAATGGGGAGACTTTTTTAGGGGGAAAGACGGAGTCAGAAAAGCTAATTATTGAGCCAACTATACTTACGAATATTTCATGGGAAGATCCAATTATGGAGGATGAGATCTTTGGTCCTATTTTTCCAGTTCTTGAATACGATAATTTATCGGACGTGGTGGAAGCAATTCACCGACAACCAAAGCCACTCGCATTCTATATTTTTTCTGAGAGTAAGAGTATTCAGGATAAAATACTGAATAACGTTTCTTTTGGAGGAGGGTGTGTAAATGATACTATCTATCATGTTGCTTCCCCACATTTGCCCTTTGGTGGAGTAGGTAATAGTGGGATTGGTGCGTATCATGGAAAAAGTAGCTTTGACACTTTTTCGCATAAAAAAAGCGTCCTAAAACAAACGACACGATTTGATATCCCTGTTAGATACCCAAATATAAAAAATGGACTTAACATAATTAAGAAAGTTTTAAAATAACTGAATGAGTTCGACTTAACCGGACGCTTGAACAGATTGTTTAGCAAGTATAAAACATCCGGCTCTTTATTGAACTGGATGTTTTACTTTCCTGGTGGTGCTGTATCATTTTCTTCTTTGATTTCCATTCCTGTTTCCTTAATTACATCAATACCTAATGTTTTATATGGAACATTGATTTTAAAAGCGATATTATTCGCTTCTAAATCAAAGTGTTCAACTTCTACTTTAAAATTACTTTTAATCTCCATTTCCGTTACTTTTACATAAATTTCTTCTTCTCTTGGATTGATGATAACCCAATCCGGTACGGGCAAATATTTTGAGACATATTGCATGATTTTTTTATTAGGTAATTGCAATTGTCCAACAGAAATTGACTTTTGTTTTAGAATAAGATCACCATTTTCCTGAACGATTGGCTCCAAATTAATGAGTAGTGGAACAGTTGTTGAAAACATTGGTAACTCTCCAAACAGCTGAACATCATCATCTAAGTTAATGGAGTATTGATGATTCGTATTTGCGAGCAATTTATCTAAATACGCATTTACTAAGTTATTTAGGTTTTGCTTTGTCGTTCTTACGATAAACTGGGAACTATTCTCCATTTTATATCGTTCACTTGAAAGTTCTAACTCCGTTTTAGGAATTGGGGAATAGAGATAGAATACTAGAAAAAGAATGGCAAGCCCATTTAGGGCGCAGAGAATGATGAATCGTCTCTTCCAGTTAATCTTGTTATTGAACTTCTGCATTCGTTTGTTCACCACTCTCACCTTCATTCAAAACATAATGTAGAATACGCTCAGCCATCATTCGATACCCGAGAGCGTTTGGATGAAAATCATCTTCGGAAAAGTAATTTGTCTCAGCATTATCAAATAAATCCTTAATAGGGATGTAATGAACATGATTAAATTTTTTCGTTACATCATTCCCAATTTGATTCCAACTATTTACTATAAGATCTAATTCCTCTATATCGGCAAAATGTTTTTTAAAAGGGTTGTAAAATCCAATCAAGTAAATATCTGCTTCTGCATTAATTTCTTGAATCGAAGAAAAAATAGCTTCTAAACGATGTTCATAACGTATTTGCTCAGATGTAAATTTTTCCAATGTTAAGTTTGTGAAGTTTTCTTTAAAGACTTGCATAATGTCATTTGCACCTATTGTAATTAGAACAATATCCGCATCTGCTAACGCTTGAACGACATCATCATCCTGTAAACGATCTAGTAATTGTCCACTTCTGCTTCCACCTTTTGCAAAGTTTTGAAACTCTACAACCTGTTTATCTTGATTAATCGTATCGTCTAAAATCCCGACATAACCGCCATTATTTGTCTCATCCCCACTACCTTCTGTTAACGAGTCACCTAATGTGACAACTTTAACCTCCTGTGAAAAAAAGAATTTAGTTGCTTTTTTTAGTTTAGCTGAAAAAAACTCACGAACTGGATCTTCTTTAGCTGAAACTTCTTCTGAATTTTCGGGAATCTCGTTTTTTTCTACTTCGACTTCTTCCTCTTTGTTTTCGACTTTCTCCTTAATAACTTCTTGTATAGGTTTATTAGGAGTCTGTTCTTTATTAGAAAATATGAAGAATAAGAGTCCTGCAATTATGACTATAATAATGATGATTAGCTTTTTAATAGTAATCACACCTAAATGTTTAGATAGTATATATATATTATAAAACATTATTGTTTTATGTTTAAATTGTATATTAACATAGTTTACCTTTAATATTTACCAATAAACTAAAATTTAATAAAAGAGGATGTTCAAAAAGTCTGGTAAAAATGACACTGCGAATTTCGCACGAATGCTTGTTTCTCCGCTCCTTGAAAAAGGAAAGCACTTTTTCTGCGTGCTAGAAGCGACTCCTTGGAAAAGAAGATCACTTTTCCGGCGTGCCAGATCTTTGCTCATGTATCTAAATGCATACATTCCGCTGACGGGAGCTGCGCCGCCTCGAACTTCTTGGTTCTTTTTATCCTCCTTTTTGAACACGCACTAAAAAGAAAAAACCGCCTTGGGGAAGGCGGAAAGAGATTAGTTATATAACAATTGAGTGATAAATTACTTAATTAGTTATTACTTCAGGACGGTTCGCACGAATACGTGTAGCTTCTTCAATAAGATCTCTTCCACTTACTACTTGAACTGAAGTGCTTAAATTTTCAAAGCCTTTAAAGTTACTGCTCCAAATAATTTTTAATCCTTGATTGGAGTAAGTATCAAGCTCATTTTCAGATAACGGTTGTTCCGTTACAATTACATCAATTACTTCATCTTTATTAGTTTCATCTAGGTTGATAATTTTATACCCTTGTTTTGACAAATTAAACGCTTTTTGTAGATCAATTTCAGTTTTTACAGCAATTGTTTTTTGTCTTAATCCTTCACTGCGATCAAAAGGTGATGAGAATAGCCATTTAATTGCTTCTTCTACTGTAGTGTCAATAGTAGAAATTCCTGTTGCTTTAGCAATAGCATTATCTAATGTTTGGATTATATCTTCAATGTCTTCAATTCCGATAGATAGACGAACTAATTCTTCTGGTGTGCCACTTTTCTTTAAGTCTTCTTGACTGAGTTGTTGGTGAGTTGTAGATGCTGGGTGAATAATTAATGATTTTGCATCTCCAACATTCGCTACATGTGACCATAACTCAATATTATCAATTAATTTTCTGCCAGCTTCAAGTCCACCTTTAATACCAAATGTAATAATCGATCCATATCCCGAAGAGAAATATTTATTTGCTAACTCATGGGATGGGTGATCTTCAATTCCCGGAAAATTTACCCATTCAACTGCTGGGTGGCTTTGTAAATACTTTGCTACTTTTATTGCATTTTCACTATGACGTTCGAGACGTACATGTAATGTTTCGAGACCTTGTAATAATAAAAATGCATTATGAGGACTGATCGATGCCCCTGTATCACGTAATAGTTGAACACGTAGTCGAAGAGCAAAGGCAACAGGACCTAAATCTGCAAATCGGAGTCCATCATAGCTTTCATCGGCTTCCGTAAATCCTGGAAACTTTTCATTATCCCAGTTAAAGCGTCCGCCATCAACGACAACTCCTCCAATCGACGTTCCATGTCCCCCAATCCATTTTGTTGCGGAATGGACGACGACATCCGCCCCCCATTGAATTGGTTTAGCAAATTTTGGTGCAAAAGTATTATCAATTATTAACGGAATACCATGATCATGAGCAATGTCAGCAACCGTTTCGATATCAAAAACATTTAAACTTGGGTTCGTAATTGTTTCGCCAAAAATTGCTTTTGTTTTGTCCGTTATTGCAGCTTTTATTGCTTCAGGATTTGTACCGTCGACAATCTTTACATTAATTCCAAAACGAGGTAGTGTATGGACAAATAGGTTGTATGTACCACCATACAAATTACTATCGGCGACAATTTCATCCCCAGCACTAGCAACGTTTAAAATAGCATACGTAATGGCGGCCATTCCTGAAGCTGTGGCAACCGCAGCAGTACCATCTTCAAGTAATGCAACTCGCTGTTCAAACGCATCTGTTGTCGGATTCATAATTCGAGTATAAATATTTCCCGTTTCCGCAAGACCAAATAAATTTTTAGCATGCTCTGTATCGCGAAAAACATAAGATGTTGTTTGATGAATTGGTACCGCACGTGAACCTGTAACTGGATCAGGTTCTTGCCCCCCATGTAATAAAATGGTATCGTCCTTTTGAAATGTAAATTCTGACATAACTAAATTCCTCCTTAAATTTTTAGGGATGATATCCCCCGTTTTTATTTTGAAGCAATGTACGTCTTGCATGTAGAGAAGGAAAATTAGAAAACCCTCTTCTAGAAAGAATAGAAGAGGGTGTTGTATTAATAGTCGTTTCCTCCTCTTATCTTCCAGACAATCGTCTGTAGGATTTGGCACCTTTAAAAGCTAACAATAAGCTTTTATGGTTGCTGGACTTCATCGGGCCTATTCCCTCCGTCGCTCTTGATAAGAGATACTCATTATGAAATTACTATTTATTATACATGCTTCGTACTTAATGTCAACTAAAAATATTGCTAATTGTGAATATAATGAACAAAACTTATATAAAAAACTAATTGTTCATTATTTTGAAAACGATTACATTTTGGGCGATTTAGATTATGGTTAAATCATCGATTTTTAATATTTCTAATCATTTTCAAGGCAACCACTAATACCAATTGGAATAATAAAACTTGCAGATAGAAAATTAATCTTGTAAAAGTAGGTGCCACCAACGATAATTGATGTAATAATTAAAAGTGAGAGTATAAAGGGTTGAAAACGATGCGTGCTAGTAACGGGATGTCCTATAAAAAAGTATTTCTTTTGATAAGTATATTTCTGCTCGTGTTAACAAGTTTTCGTATTGGGTGGATTTTTTACCATAAAACTCCCGATCACCCTCATGCTGAAGAGGGTGTAATTGATTTAAGTCACTGGAATTTTACGGATAAGGAAACAATAACGCTTGATGGAGAATGGGAGTTTTATCCGGGAGAATTTATAAATTTTGGCTTAGAAAAAAATGTTGCAAGTGGTTTTACGACTATACCAGGGCATTGGAAGAATCCGTATAAGGAAATAAACTACGGTACCTATCGATTAAAAGTACTTTTGCCAACAACTGATAACGAAAGTGAACAGAAAAATTATGGGTTAATCTTTAAGGATATTGAGTCAGCGGCTAGCGTATATGTAAACGGGCAATTAGTAACTGAAACGGGTCGACCTTCCGATACTATTCATCAATACAAGAGTAAGCTAGGAATTTCTAAGGGCTATTTCCATACGGCGAACGACGAGATAGAACTAGTTGTACATGTAGCAAACTTTGAAAAGGCGTTTGAAGGCGGTATTTCAAACACTGTTAAATTTGGGCTAGGGAATGCTATAGACAGAGAAATAAGCTTTACAACCATAACGCAATTAATGGTTGTCTTAATATTACTCGTACATAGTGCATATGCTTTTAGCTTATATATGATGGGTAGAAGCGTATATCATAAAGAACTTATTTATTTCGGACTTTTACTCATTTTTGCTGCTTTTTCTATCATCGTTGACGAGGATAAAATACTATTAAATTGGTTTCCTATCAATGCAGAATGGTCGCTTAAACTAATCTATTTGTCATTCGCAGGTACCGTGTTTTTTATTCTCAAATTCATAAAATATGTGTTTAAATTAAGACATGTTTTTTTCAGAGTATTATTTGAAACATATAGCCTCTTAATTCTAGCACTATTCATTATTCCATCTTCATACATCCTATTTGTTGGTTATGGCATTATGCTTACAAACGTAATTTCTTATACGTTTATGTTTATTATAATTCTAGGGATCATTAAAAAAGGCAATTCTGATGCTATGTTTATATTGATTGCTAATGTCATTAATTTGTTTAATGTGTTGTGGGGAGTAGCTCTCAATATAGGGCTAATCGATATACCATATTATCCGATTGATTACTTGCTAGCTATCATGGCTTTTGCTGGATTTCTCTTTAAACGTCAGATAAGTATCGTCCAATTAAATAAGAAACAAACAAAAGAACTTGAACGGGCGGATAAGGCCAAAAATCAATTTCTAGCCAATACATCCCATGAATTACGGAACCCACTTCACGGAATTATCAATATCGCTCAAACGATATTAAATCATCAGAAGGATTCATTAACTACGGATAATAAAAATAATTTGAAATTGCTTATTCAAGTGGGTCGGCAGATGTCGTTTACACTAAATGATCTCCTCGATATTTCAAGATTGCAAGATAAGCAGATAAAACTCAAGAGACGACCAGTAAATCTTCACACTGTTACCTCAGGCGTTTTAGATATGATACGTTTTATGACGGAAAATAAAAGATTAGATATTGAGTTGAAAATTACAGACACGTTTCCAGATATTTATGCTGATCAGAATCGGTTAATTCAAATATTGTTTAACCTCCTTCACAACGCGGTTAAGTATACAAATGAAGGAAAAATAACGATAGATGCAACATATAAGGGGTTGTTTGCAACAGTGACAATTTCCGATACGGGAATTGGAATTAGCGAGCAAATCCAAGCATCCATTTTTCAGCCGTATGAACAGGAAAAGAAGAATACTACCGCGATTGAGGGGGGCATTGGCTTAGGTCTTCATATTTGTAAACAATTGGTTGAATTACATGGAGGGACAATTTCTGTAGACTCAACTTTAGGTAAAGGGTCTGTCTTCCGTTTTACGATACCTTTAGCTAAGGACAAATCTGAAAAAGTAGATAGTGAACTAGAAGTTGCTGCCTCTTATGAAGGTGAAGATGCTAAGTTACTAGATTTTCCTAAACCAATTTTTGACACAACTAGTACAAAAGCAAGGATACTAGCTGTTGACGATGACTCTGTTAATTTGAAAATAGTAAGAAGCTTGCTTGCCGAAGAATATGAGGTAGTGACAGTATTAGGTGGGGAAGAAGCATTAAAAATGTTGGACACAGGGGAATGGGATCTGGTTATTGCAGATGTAATGATGCCAAATATGTCAGGTTATGAATTGACGGAAAAAATTCGTAAACAATTTACCATTTCAGAATTGCCTATTTTATTGCTGACGGCAAGAAGTCAAGAGGAAGACATACACAGTGGATTTGTCGCAGGTGCCAACGATTATGTAACGAAACCAATGGACGCACTCGAATTACAGGCACGTGTAAGAGCTCTAACTGAATTACGACAGTCAATTAAGCAACAATTGAGAATGGAAGCAGCTTGGCTCCAAGCACAAATCCAACCACATTTCTTGTTTAATACATTAAACACAATCGCTTCCCTTGGCGTAATTGACACATCAAGAATGTTAAAATTGCTTGTGGAATTTGGAAATTACTTACGAAGAAGTTTTGACGTACATAATACAGAATCACTTGTTTTAATTGAAGATGAGTTAGATTTGACTCGTTCCTATTTGTATATTGAGAAAGAACGTTTTGGAGAAAGGCTGAAGATTGAGTGGGATATAAAAGATAATCTTGATTTTAAAATTCCTCCGCTGTCTATTCAGCCTTTAGTAGAAAATGCAGTCGAGCATGGTGTGCTGAAGCGAATTGATGGAGGAACGATTGGTATAAAGGTTACGAGTCTTAAGAAACATTATCGGATAGCAGTTACTGATGATGGGGTAGGAATGGAACAAGAGAAAATAAAGCAGATTCTCAATGAACATCCAAGCAAGGTGGTAGGTGTCGGTGTTGCAAATACGAATCGCAGGTTAAAAAAGCTCTATGGTAAAGCGTTAGTAATTGAAAGTGAATTGGGTCATGGAACAACAGTCATGTTTGAGATTCCTAGAGATCGATAAATTGTAGGGAAGGGGTCATATCAGATGACTGCCTCCCATTTTATCTGTAAAGTACTAACCATTGAAATAATAAGAAATTAACCAAGATCACGTTTACAGAAATTGCCTTATAGTACTAGGAAAATATATATCAAGAGAAAATCTAAACAAAAAAGCTTTCACATACTAAGTTAGTACATGAAAGCTTTTTGCTTCTTCCTGATTTTTAAATGTAATGCGATCAGACTTACTGTTCTCTTCTATTTTTACGGTAGTATACTACAGTTATTCCAAGGGTTAACAATCCAATTCCAATTACAAGCATGTTAAACATATTCGATGCTGTACTAGGCAATTTACTTCCTTCAGTTGTGGAATCTGTGCTTTCTAATGTTCCTTTTGAAGGAGCTGCTGGTTTATCTTTTGAACCAATTGACGAATCTACTGGTTCGTCTTTTTCGGCTATGAATGTATTTGTAATGGTAAAACCGTTAATTGTAGTTTCGTAGCCCTCAACAGCATCTTCAGTAATCGAGTAAACTATTTCTTCACCAGCTTCATATTTGGGTAAGTTTCTGAAGCTGTATGCCCAATCGTCTGCTTCGGTTACTTCAATTGACTCAACTTGCTCACTATTTGCTAATAGATTTACTGTAATTGATTCTGGACGTACGCCTTCTTGGTTATTTTCATCATCCCAAACTTTCTTTCCAGATACTTCTGTAACCTCAGGTGTGTAAGCATTTGTGATGATGATGTTGCCGTGATTAGTATCATTCACTGAAGTTTCATATTCTGGTATATCTGTTAATTCAACTACTGAATATTCAATTGTTTCTCCTGCAGCTTTTTCATCTAATTCGACCCAAGTGTAAGTCCAGTCGTTTTCTGAAGACAGCTCTACAGGATCACCATACGCTTCTCCATCAGCAGTTAATTGTACTTCAATACTTTCCGGACGAATTCCGTCTTGGTTATTGGCATCTTGCCAGTTTTTCGTTACTGTTACGCCCGTTTCTCCTGGAGTAAAGTGGTTGTTAATATTATAACCATCTATTTCCTGTGTATAATCTTCTACTGTATTCTCTGTAACTGTATAAACAATTTCCTCACCATCTTTGTATTTTGGTAGGTTTGTGAAGCTATAATCCCAATTACTTTTTTCAGTTACCTCAAGAGAATTAACTAGTTCACCGTCAGCTAAAAGATTTATTGTAATTGATTTTGGACGAACACCGTCTTGGTTATCTGCATCATTCCATGTCTTTGTTCCAGTTACTTCTGTAATTTCCGGTGTGTAAGCATTTGTGATGATGATGTTGCCATGATCCGTATCATTCACAGTTGTTTCATATTCTGGTACATCTGTTAATTCAACTACTGAATATTCAATTGTTTCTCCTGCAGCTTTTTCATCTAATTCGTCCCAAGTGTAAGTCCAGTCGTTTTCTGAGGATAACTCTACAGGATCACCATACGCTTCTCCATCAGCGGTTAATTGTACTTCAATTGATTTTGGACGTTTACCATCTTGGTTATTTACATCATCCCATTGTTTCGTTGCCGTTATAGCTGTTTGTCCTGGTGTATATGCATTTGTAATATCAAAGCCTTCGACCGTTTGTGAATAGTCTTTTACAGAGTTTTCTGTAACTGTGTAAACAATCTCTTCTCCAGCTTTAAATTTTGGCATGTTAGTGAAGCTGTATTTCCAGTCATCTGCTTCGGTTGCTTTAATTGATTGAACGTGCTCACCATCTGCTAAAAGATTAACAATAATCGAGTCCGGGCGAATCCCCTCTTGATTATCGGCATCATCCCAAATTTTCATACCATTAATCTCAATTTCTTCAGGTGTATAAGCATTTGTAATGTTAAACCCATCAATTATAGTTTCGTAATCTTCTACATGATCCTCTGTAATTGAGTAAATTATTTCTTCTCCAGCTTCGAATTTTGGCAGATTTGAGAAGCTATAATTCCAATTATCTGCTTCGGTTACTTCCGATGACTCGACAAATTCATCATTCGCAAAAAGGTTAACTGTAATTGACTCTGGACGGATGCCATCTTGGTTATCGGCATCATTCCAAATTTTTGTTCCAGATACTTCTGTAACCTCAGGTGTGTAAGCATTTGTGATGATGATGTTGCCATGGTCTGTATCATTCACTGAAGTTTCATATTTTGGTACATCTGTTAATTCAATTACAGAATATTCAATTGCTTCTCCTGCTGCTTTTTCATCTAATTCGTCCCAAGTGTAAGTCCAGTTGTTTTCTGAAGATAGCTCTACTGGATCACCATAGGCTTCGCCATCAGCGGTTAATTGTACTTCAATGCTTCCTGGACGGATGCCATCTTGGTTAATCGCGTCATCCCAGTGTTTCGTTACCGTTGCACTTGTCTTTCCCGGCTTGTGGTGATTGATAATATCTGTACCATCAATTTCCGTTGTATATTCCTCTACCGAGTTCTCAGTAACGGTATATACAATTTCTTCACCGGCATTATATTTCGGTAAATCTGTGAAACTGTACTTCCAATTGTTTTCTGCAGTTACTTTAACAGAATCAACTTCCTTACCATCTGCTAAAAGATTTACCGTAATAGAAGTTGGACGTACACCGTCTTGATCATTTGCGTCTTCCCATGTTTTCGCTCCGGAAACTTCCGTTGTTTCTGGTGTGTAGCTATTGGTGATGTTGAATCCTTCAATTGTAGTTTCATAGTTTTCTATCGGATCTTCTGTAACCGTGTATTCAATCTCAGCACCATTTGCAAATTTCGGTAGGTCTGTAAAACTGTATCGCCAATTATTCTCTGCTGTAACTTCTGTTGTATCAACTTGCTCACCATTTGCTAGTATATTTACAGTGATGGAATCTGGACGTTTATGATCTTGGTCATCAGCATCATCCCATGTTTTTGCTCCAGAAACCTCAGTTACCTCAGGTGTGTAGCTGTTTGTGATGATAATGTTACCATGATCTTCATCATTCACTGAAACTTCATATCCGTCTAGTTCTGTTATTTCTTTTACGGAATACTTGATTGGTTCTCCATCACTATTTAATGGTAGCTCTGACCAGGTGTGGGTCCAATCATTTTCTTGCGTTAACTCGATTGGTTCACCAAATGATTCACCATCTGCCGTTAATTGTACTTGAATGTTTTCAGGACGCTTACCATCCTGGTTATTCGCATCATCCCAATGCTTCGTCACAGTGATTACTGTTTCTTCTGGTGTGTAACTGTTCGTAATAGTATAGCCGTCAATTTCTTGAGAGTAATCTTCTACTGTACTCTCTGTAACGGTGTAGGTAATTTCTTTTCCAGCTTTAAATTTTGACAAATCTGTAAAACTGTACTTCCAATTGTCTTCTTCTGTTACTTCAACAGAATCAATTTGCTTACCATTTGCTAAAAGATTTACCGTAATAGTTTCTGGGCGTTTACCATCTTGGTTATCGGCGTCATCCCATTTTTTTGTGCCTTCTACATTAATTAATACCGGTGCATGGGTATTTGTAAGCTTGAAATCATATGGATTATCTTCATTAACTTCTACTTCACTTTCATAACCCTTAACAGCTACTTCCTCGATTGTGTAGGTGATTTCATTCCCTGCACGGTCTGTTGCTGGTAATTCAGTGAATGCACCTTCCCAGCCGTTTTCTGCACTTAGAGTTAATCCAAGATCTGTTTCCTCATTATTTGCAAGTAGTTTCACTGTGATAGATTCTGGACGCAAGCCGTCTTGGTTATTTGCATCTATCCATTCTTTATTCACAGAGACAGTTACTTGTTCAATCTTATATTCGTTTGTAACAGTTAAGCCATCTTCTGATATGGTCTTCTCAAAATTATCTGGAACCTGAACTTCATCAACCGTGTAATCATATACCTTTCCATCAATATCTGTTACATCTAAATCAGTCCAAGTATATTTTGTTTCTCCATCTTCTAAAGTAACAGGTTCACCATAGGCTTCCCCATCTCTATATAATTGAAGCTGGATAGAATCTGGTCTAATGGATTCTCCACCTTTCCATATTTTGGTTCCGGTTATGTCTGCTTTTTCCTTCGTATTCTTAAAATCTACTTCAAAAACTTTTTCGTTTTTACCATATGGTTCATCCACGTTAATTTCCATCTCTTCATCTGATAAAACATATCCATTTGGTGACTCCACCTCTATGAGATAATAGGTTCTAAGAGGTAAGTTACCAATTTCCAGAACACCATTTTCTGTAGTGAATTCATCTCCAAACTGGACTCTTTCGCCATTTAGGTCAAACTCAAGGATAAAGGTAGCTTCATTATTTGCAATTACTTCTTCTTCCTCAGAGTCTACCTTTGTAACCACGATTGCTCCTCTTTTTGGGTTGAATTCTCCGCCTACCCAAGAAAATTCTCTTGCACTTATACGTTCAGATTCAACCGTTTTTTCATCGATGCCAGTTCCTTTAAAGCTAACAGTATTGTTAACTTCACCATCTGTTTCTGTTACAACAACTGTGTAGTTTAACACTAAAGTCTCTTCAAGATCATCTAATAATTTGATTTCTAATATGGTCTCGTCATTCTCATTTACGGTTACTTTATGAGAGTAATCTTCGTCTTCTACTAAAGTGGATCCACTCAATTTCTTAATTTTTAGACTATCTTCAACGAAAACTAATCCAGGACTTATCGTATCTGTAATGATCACATCCCGCAAGATAGTAGATAGACCTTCATTCACTGTAACTTGCCAGTCAATTTCCTCTCCAGTGAAAACTTGATTACTATCTAGTCCAATCGTTCCTTTTTCTAGGAATCGATTATGTTTGTCATAATTAACTGTTCCTGAGTAAGAATATTCATCTTCGCCAACTTTAACGGTTGCGTTGTTTGTGTATTTTGGTTGCGAAATATTTGGAACTGTTGTTGTAAATTCGATGACATATCTTTCTTTTACTTCAAAATTATCATTAAATGTTAAAGTGAACTCATCACCTTCAACGGTAACTGTATAGTCATCTATCTCAGGTCCTGTAATGTTTGTTTCACCATTAGCAGCTACCTCATAGACTGATACTTTGATACTGTCTGGATCAATCGTTCCTTCATAAGCCAATGTATCTGTAATGACAACACCCGATCCAAGGTTTTGCTTTTGGTAGTTCGTATATAGCTGCCAAGCAATTTTTCTTTCTGAACCACTTTCCCAGCCATTAACTATATTTCCTTTACTGTCTTTGCGGACACGTTGGCCTTCTTTTTTACCACTGTTCCAAGAATCTTCTCTCACTGTTGTTTGTGCATCTCTCTCTACTGTAAAATCATTATTATTTACAGTTTTTCCGATAAATGTAGCTTGGTTTTTATAAATTCTCGCTTGGTTTTCTTCACCTATATGCGGATCTGGATTATGACCTTCAACTTCTAATTGTGGATCATATGACGTTTTATACGTTATATTAACCTGAGCATTTAACGGTAAGCTATCTCCAGTAAATTCAAGTATAAATCCTTTGTGATAGCCAGTCTCTTCCCCCTCTGTATTTGGGGATAAAGTATAATCTATACCTTCTTTAAGAGTTTGATTTCCAATGGTTACTTTTAGTGTTTCCGGTAACAGTATCAATCCTTTGTTAGGAAAGGTGTCAACTATTTTTAGTTCAGCTATATTTTCTCTTATTGGATTAACTGTAAGATTCCAATCAATAGTTTTCTCATTATAATCTATCCCACTAAATTTTTTGGCAAAGCTATTTGCTGGGGGCGTTATTTCATGATTATCACCGGGCGTACCTTCACCGATCCCATCACCTTCCATAAAAGCGGCGTTGTCAAAATTATCGATCTTAAAGTCTTCAATTTCAGTTGTATAGGTAATTTTAATATGTTTGTCACCGATATTTCCTAAGTCGATTCTAACTTTCTGTTTTCCATCATCTGCATCTGAAATTGTTATACTTTCAGCTGTAATTTCATTTCCTTCTTCATCTTTTATAAGAATATCATCTTTAGAAATGCTCAATCCTTCTGGAATCAAATCGGTTACGACAACATTATTTACTGGATGTTTCGCTTTATTAACATCAATCGTCCAAGTAAGTGTTTTATTGTCATAATCTACATTGGAGGTTCCTGATTTTTCAAGGAGTGACTGTCTCGAATACTCTACCTTCGCATCATCTTCCCCTATTTTCATTTCTCCATCGTATAATTCAGTGTGATTCGTAAATTCATTATCAAGTTGATAATCCCCATCATTAACTTTTGACCAATCGATATTTGTGCTAAATGTAATTTGATAAATTGTATCAGATCCTACTTGACCTAAATTGATTGGGAACTTCTCAGCACTTCTTTCTTCTATCCAATTCCAATTACTATTAAACTTATGAATTTTAATAGAACCTTCTACTAAACTCAATTCATCTGGTAGATTATCTTCCACAATCGCCTCATCAATTTCTCCACCAGATTCATTTACCACTATAGTCCAGTCTATTTGTCCAGTTTTATTATTATATACTCCACTTTTTTTAATCGGATTGCTTCGTTCAAATCCATCTACAGTTGCCTCTGCAGGTAATTTTGCACCTTCATAAGTGAACAATGCATCATTTGTAAAGCTATCAATCGTATAATCCTCTATAGACGTTGTATATTGAATTCTATAACCTTTGAATGGTTCGATATTTTCAAATTCAATATGAAATTCATTTCCATCCACCTGTGGCTCTATATTAACTGTGTTTCCAAGATGTTTATCTCCATTAATTCCGACAGATAATTCGTTAACAATAAAATCTCTTGGCTCTCCTAAGCCTTCTGGAAGGATGTCTTTCAAGGTTGCGTCAGTAATTGGTTCCGCATTATCGTTCATCACATCGATCGTCCAAATGATTTCTCTTGCATTTAGATCTCTATCAGGATGACCTTCTTTGGAGATTCTGCTGATATCTTTAGCTGGTTTTGCAATGACCGTAAGTGTTTTATCACTTTTATCATTAAAATGGATCTCTTGTACTATATTTTCTTGGAATTTTTCTAAATTAAATTGTAAATTTAACCCTACAAGTCCATTTTGAACAGCGCCATCTTCAACGTTTTCATTAAAGACAAATCTAAGTTCGCCATCAATAATACTATACTCTCCAACATTTACACCGTCAGTTATTATTGGTTGATTTGTTATATTAATCTGTTTGAATATGTCTGGCAGTTGTATAGATGCCGTGTCGTCAGCCTTTGCATCAAGTCCTTCTGTATCCCAAACATATTTTAATTGGACCACAGTACCATCCTTTATTTCAATTATAGCACCGTCTTCGATCTCTTCACCGTTAAGAGTGAAACTATCGAATGTAAATATATTTCCTAAATCCTTCCCTTCAAACGTTTCTATTTCTGAGGCATCAGAAGTTGTAATGTCTTCCTCTTGCGCATTGCCTTCTTCAACTACTTCTTCATCAGAACTAGTACTCTCTTTTTCTGTCGCTCCTTCTTTAGCAGTAGTTTCAGAATCCTCTAGTTCTTTTGTATCCTCGGTTGTAGTTAGTGTATCAGCTTCTTCTTCGGCTTGCTTTTCTTTTTCATCTTCCTGATTGTCATTGGCAACAACAACTTCTACCTCAAACGTTCCCTTCGCGTCTTCATGTTTCTCAGCCGCTTCATTAAAACTAACGGTTACGGTGTTGCCGGCTGTACGGTATTCACCAATTTTCGTATCACCAGCCTTCAGCTCACCATGCTGTTCGGTTTCAATCACTAAACTTGTTGGTAATTTTCGTGATTCAGTATCTCCTGATGTAATATCTTTCCCTTCAATAGACCAGTCAATTTTCACATGGACTATTGAATCTTCATCCGCTTCTTTCACGTCAACTTCGTGGCCATCTTCATCTGTAATTAACATATTGGTAAATATACTCTTCTCATTTCCCTCTGCTTTGGTTTGTACAGGAACCAGCAACCCATTTGAGGCTGTCTGAAACAACAAAAGAAAAATAAATAATATACTTAATCTTTTATCCACCAAAATACTCCTTTCATTATTAATTTTCCACTTTGTGGATAATCAATCCATTAAGGAATTATAGAGTGGGTATATATACATAATCTATACTAATATTTATTGAATAATCCTAAATAATAGATTTGCAGGGATAAAAGACCTAAAGTAAGCGGGTTCAAATGAAAAATGGATGGAAAAATTTTAATCATGTTCATATTTTGTTAAATATATATTTCGCTTTTCTATTTCTACCCTTAGTAAGGCAATGAACGATTGCTGAAGATTTAATTTAAGAGCACGTTACTATGACTTAATTAAGAGTGAATCAGATAGATCCAAAAAAGAGAGGGCGTTTTTATCTGTTGGGACTTTATCCATGGGAGACCTCCTTTTCAACTAGTTGTAATTCTGTAAAAAGTAATAAAAGATGCAAAAAGTAACAATTATTAGTAAAATATTAGTAACTTTGCATACATATTTTTTTAGGAAATGCTGTGTTATGATAAAAATCATTTAATTTGCGGCTAAGATCATTCTATGAGATGGAAATAAACAATTTCTATACATAGGTAAGGTAATGACAAAAAGAGAGAGTGAATTAGACTAGTATTCTGAATAAGATGAATGTGCTAGCAGACTAACGAATTAGCTGAAGGGGAATATTAAATGAAAATTATCTTAGTAGATGACGAGGCACTTGCATTGGAATTTCTTGAGCTTCAAATTAACAAAATAATGGATGCTGAAATAACAAAATTCACCTATTTGGATCCTAAAGAGCATAAGAAGGTGATTCAGGATTCCGATCTAGTATTTTTAGATATTGAAATGCCTGGTAGAAACGGGCTCGAATTAGCAGATAAGATTGTTGAGACTAATCCTCATCTTCAAATTGTATTCATAACAGCTTTTAATGAGTATGCTGTGGAGGCATTTGAATTGAATGCGCTGGATTATATTCTGAAGCCAGTTCAAGTAGCGCGTTTAGAAAAAACGTTTGAGCGACTGGACATTCGTAAGATACTAAAGACAGATCCTACTTCCGGTACTTTGCAGATAAGTGTATGTGGAAACTTAACTTTTAAACAAGATGGAAATAGTAAATTCATAAAGTGGAGAACAGCGAAAGCGCGAGAGATATTTCTTTTTTTACTACACCATTCTGGTATGATGGTTCGGAAATCGGAATTAGTGGAAATACATTGGCCAGATCTTGAATTAGAACGAGCTTTTTCGCAGCTATATACAACCGTGTACAATATACGGAAAACATTGAATGCATTCGGCAATCATTTGACGGTAAAAAGTGTTCAAGATGGCTACATTTTAATTTTGAAAAATGTTATTGTAGATATTGTCAAATGGGAAGAAGAAATAACGAATGCTCCACCGATTCATATTGAAACAATTGATATATATGAAAAAATAATGGAATTATATACAGATGCATATTTAAATAACTATGATTATTTATGGGCGGAGTCTATACGATATCGTTTGGAACAATTATGGGTGAAAGTTGCTAATAGAATAGGGAATTGTTATGAAAAGAATAATTGCTTGGAAGAAGCGGTGAAGTGGTATGTTAAAATATGCAATTTGAAACCAGAAGACGAACGTGCAAACTTTTCTTTAATGAAAATGTATGCGAAATTAGAATATGGATTATTAGTAAATTACCAATACACACAGTTAGAAAAGGCGCTAAAAGAACTGGATATAGATATTAACCCTGACATTAAGAAATGGTATATTGATTGGAAGAAGTAAAAAAGCAAAAGATCATTTTTATTGACTTTTGCTAACTGTTTTTTGTCGTTTTGTTTCCTTATTCCTTTTATGTTGCAAGGAGGATGAGCTCATATACAACATTAAAGAAATCCAGATGAGTGAAAATGTAAATAAATGTGCAGAAGTGAATGCTTCCCCATTTAAAAACACACCAATAAACAACATAATTGTTGGAGCGATGTATTGCAAAAATCCTACCATTGACAATGGAATAAATTGCACAGAACTACCAAAAAGCATTAACGGAATGGCGGTAGCAATCCCTGCAGCCATTAATAATAGGTTGATACTAACTGAACCTGCGCCATTTACAAAGCCTAAATTTCCCCCAAGCATTATGAGTAAGTAAAGAAGTGCAATGGGAGTCACAATAAGTGTTTCGATAGCTAAACTAAATGTTGAACTAATATGCACAACTTTTTTTAACAAACCGTAAACAGCAAAAGTTATCGCCAAAGCAAGTGAAGTCCAAGGGAAGACACCATAACTTATCGTTAAATAAAGCACTCCGATACCAGCTAAAATAAATGATATTATTTGGGCAGGAGATAGTTTTTCCTTTAAAAATAAAACACCAAGTAAAACACTCATTAATGGATTGATATAGTAACCGAGACTAGCCTGAACGACACGTTCCGCTTGGACAGCCCAAATGAAGATGAGCCAGTTAGCGCTGATAATTATGGAAGCAGAAGAAATAATAAGTAAAGTTCTTTTATGATGTAGAATTTTTTTAAATTCTTTCATAAACGTCGTCAATTGTTTTGTAACAGCAATGAAAATTATCATAAAAACAAACGACCAAATAATACGATGAGCAAGCACTACATCTGCACTCGCTCTTTCTAGAAACTTCCAATAGATTGGGAGGAACCCCCAGATCACATAAGCACAAACTCCATAAAATATCCCTTTTTTCATATTTTGTTCTTGCATAT